>JAUSPL010000213.1 GCA_030656535.1 Gemmobacter sp. | reverse complement strand
CGGTTTTCGAGACCGCCCCGTTCGACCGCTCCGGCACCTCTCCGCGACGGTGGTCTTCGGCGCGGTGTTTAGTTCAGGGCGGCGGGGCTTGCAAGGCCGATTTTCATCGTACTTGGATCGCGAGCACATCCTTGAAAATTGTCACTTTCTTGTGCCAGTCGCAGAACCGGGGGATGGGTTGCTTGGCAGGTGCAGGAGGCTGGGATAGAACATGGCAGACCCAATGCACGAGGCTGCCATGTTGCGCCGTTTAATCTTGTCTATGCCTTTGATCTTTGCTGCGGCGCTTCCGTTGCACGCCGAACCCGCGCCGGTTGCCAGCCTTTACGCCGCACTGGACTTGGAGAGGCTTGTCGCAGTCTTGCACAGCGAGGGTGTCAAGTATGGCGATGATCTGGAGGACGAACTCTTCGGGGGCGCTGGCGGTGCGCGCTGGGATGCCATTGTGGCAGATGTCCACGACCAGGCCCGGATGAAACGCATATTGACCGATCGCTTGTCGACGGATCTGGCCGGGCAAGAGGCGGCTGTGGCCCGCATGGTCACTTTTCTGGAAGCTGATCCGGGCAAGCGGATCGTTGCCCTGGAGTTGTCAGCCCGCGAAGCCTTGCTGGAGGATTCGGTGCGCGACGCGGCCGAGATCAACTGGCAGGACATGCTTGACGAAAAGGAGCCGAGGACTGATCTGATCCGACGGTTCTCGGATGTGAATGACCTGATTGAGATGAACGTGGCGGGGGGGATGAATTCCAACCTCGCGTTCTTCAAGGGCATGGTCGCCGGCGGGGCGCCGGATCCTGCGCTGAATGAGACCGACATGATGGCCGACCTTTGGGCGCAAGAGCCCCGGATCCGGCAAGACACGGAGGATTGGCTGTTTCCTTATCTGGCCATGGCTTATCAGCCGCTGTCGGACGCCGATCTGGACGCCTATATCGCCTTCAGCGAAAGTCCCGAGGGGCAGATGCTGAACGCTGCGCTGTTTGCAGCATTCGATGTGTTGTTCGTCTCGGTCTCGCAGGACTTGGGGTTCGCGGCCGCGCGGTTCGCCCAAGGCGAGGATCTGTAGCCGGAAGCCGTCAGTTTGCCTTGACAGGGATGCGCGATTCCCGGATAAGCGCGCATCCCGGCGGCCTATGGTGCGCCGGGTTTATCAATGGTGACGCCCCAAGGGGCGCGCAGTCCGAAGGCAAAGTCTGAACGCCGGATCGTACCGGGGCCGCAGGACGCGAAAACGAAGGAAGGAAAGACCCATGTTCGCGGTCCTCAAGACAGGCGGCAAGCAGTACAAAGTGCAGGCGGGTGACGTCTTGCGCGTTGAAAAGCTGGCGGCCGTTGCTGGCGACAAGATCCAGTTCAACGAAATCCTGATGGTGGGTGGCGACACCCTGACCGTCGGCTCGCCCATGGTGGCAGGTGCCGCCGTGCAGGCCGAAGTGATCGCCCAGATCAAGGGTGACAAGGTCATCCACTATGTCAAGCGTCGCCGGAAGCATTCCAGCCAGCGCACCAAGGGCCATCGCCAGCACCTGACACTTGTGCGGGTGACGGATGTTCTCGCCTCGGGTGCGGAAGCTTCGGGTGTGACTGCTGCAACTGGTACCGCAGACGCGCGTCGCGCGGCGCACGAAACCGCAACCGAAAAGTAAGGAGACCCTCCCATGGCACATAAAAAAGCTGGCGGCTCTTCCCGCAACGGTCGTGACAGCGCTGGTCGCCGTCTTGGTGTAAAGCTGTTCGGTGGCCAAGTGGCCATTCCGGGCAATATCATCGTGCGTCAGCGCGGAACCCAGTGGTTCCCAGGTCTGGGCGTCGGTATGGGCACCGATCACACGATCTTTGCGACCACCGAAGGCCACGTTACCTTCAAGAAAGGCCTCAAGGGCCGCACGTTTATTTCGGTTCTTCCAGCCGCAAAGGCAGCCGAGTAAGCCGAACCTTTACATTCCGGATGTAAACGGGGGATCGGCTGCAAGGCCGGTCCCCTGATCTGTTATGATGGTCTGTTTGGGGTTTGAATTGGGGTGTCGCGCGGGTTCTGCCTTTTGGCCCCCGCGCGCAGATCCATCGTTCAGGGGGCGGTGCAAACCGCGCCCGGTCTTTCGCTTCGGAGGAGGAAGCCATGAAGATCGCTGCCATGCTTGGTCCGCAACCCGTCATCGTGACGGACCGTTTTGTTCTGCGTCCACTGCGCAAGTCGGATGCGGGGCTGATCGCCATGTACACCGGGGACAAACGTGTCGCCTACACGACGTCGTCGATCCCGCATCCCTTGCCACCGGGGGCGACCGAGGCCTTTATTGCCCGCACGACTGCGGCGGACCGGCATGAGGACGTCTGGGCGATTGACGGATCGCCGCAAGGGTCAGGCGAAGTGTTGGGCGTGATCGGGCTCAAGCGCATGGATGCAGGTCAGGCCGATCGGGGCCAGTCCGAGATCGGGTACTGGGTGGCGCCCGCCTTCTGGAACACCGGAATCGCATCCGAGGCCGTGCGGGCGTTGCTTGCGGCGAACCCGCAGGGCGCGCGCACGGTCTTTGCGTCGGTGTTTCAGGACAATCCGGGATCGGCGCGCGTCTTGACGAATTGCGGGTTCGAGTATCTGGGCGATGCGGAAACCTTCAGCGTGTCGCGCAACGCACGTGTTCCCACCTGGACCTACCTGCGCAAGCTGGCCTGACGACGCACCCGCGAGGCTGGCAGCCCCGCGGGGCGCTCGACAGCAGATGATATCGAACGCAGGGCTGTTCCAGCCTTGTTCTGTTGCAATTTGCGCATTGAGCCTGCCCCGGGCCATGCGATAGGAAGCGGGGGCGGGCAGGGGCCCGCCGCCAGAAAAGGACCGCGTCATGAAATTCCTCGACCTGTGCAAGGTCTACATCCGTTCGGGCGGCGGCGGCGCGGGCTGCGTGTCGTTCCGGCGCGAGAAATTCATCGAATTCGGTGGTCCGGACGGCGGCGATGGCGGCAACGGTGGCTCGGTTTGGGCCGAAGCCGTAGACGGCCTGAACACCCTGATTGATTTTCGCGATCAGCAGCACTTCTTTGCCAAGTCCGGTCAGGGCGGCATGGGCAGCCAGCGCACGGGCAAGACCGGCGATGATATCGTGCTCAAGGTGCCGGTGGGAACCGAGGTTCTGGACGAGGACGAAGAAACCGTGATCGCCGATCTGACACGGGTCGGGCAGCGGGTCTTGTTGGCCAAGGGCGGAAATGGCGGCTGGGGCAACTTGCAGTTCAAGTCCTCGACCAACCGGTCCCCCAACCGCGCCAACTCGGGGCAGGAGGGCGTCGAGCGGACCATTTGGCTGCGGCTCAAACTGATTGCCGATGCTGGCT
>JAUSPL010000177.1 GCA_030656535.1 Gemmobacter sp. | reverse complement strand
CTGCATTTCCCAACTTTTGTGGCGAATTGTTGGGATGGATGCGGCGGGTCGGAAACGGTTTGTCAGGACTGTGTCGATTGTCGGGCAGCGCGCAACTGTCGGACACGCGATAGCCGCCGCATCGACACAATGGGTTAATGTTCCGGCGCAACAATCAGGGTGATTCGCAGCTTGTTGTCACAAGGTTCCGGTTGGTTCAGGGCCGTGGACAGGCTAGATTTGCCTCGGGACGGCCGCAGAATGCGGCAACCGGGGAACAGACCGGTCAGATACGGCCCGTGGGAGGATAAGATATGCTAGTTAGCGGCGAACCCAGTTTTCGCGAATCCGTAGACCTGATGTTCAACCGCGCTGCGGCGCTGATGAATCTTTCACCGGGGCTCGAGCAAAAGATCAGGGTCTGCAACTCGACCTACACTGTGCGGTTCGGGGTCCGACTGCGCGGCAAGATCGAAACCTTTACCGGCTATCGGTCCGTCCATTCGGAACATATGGAACCTGTCAAGGGTGGCATCCGCTATGCCATGAGCGTCAACCAGGACGAGGTCGAGGCGCTGGCGGCCCTGATGACCTATAAATGCGCGCTGGTCGAAACACCGTTTGGCGGCTCCAAAGGTGGTCTGTGCATTGACCCCCGCCAATGGGAAGAACACGAGCTAGAGATGATCACCCGCCGCTTTGCCTATGAGTTGATAAAGCGCGATCTGATCAACCCGGCCCAGAACGTCCCTGCCCCGGACATGGGCACGGGTGAACGCGAAATGGCCTGGATCGCAGATCAGTACGCGCGCATGAACACGACCGACATCAACGCCCGCGCCTGCGTCACCGGCAAGCCGCCGCACGCAGGCGGGATTCAGGGCCGGGTCGAGGCGACAGGTCGCGGCGTGCAGCTCGCCCTGCGCGAATTCTTTCGGCATCCGGAAGACAAGGCCAAGGCCGGACTGTCCGGCGATCTGGATGGCAAGCGTGTCATCGTGCAGGGACTGGGCAACGTCGGCTATCACGCCGCGAAATTCCTGTCCGAAGAGGATGGCTGCAAGATCATAGCGATCATCGAACGCGACGGCGCCTTGTCTGACCCCGCAGGTTTGCGGGTAGAAGAAGTCCGCCAATGGATCTCCAAGGAAGGGACGATCAAGGGCTATCCCGACGCGGCCTTCACGGAAAACGGGGCCGCCTTGCTGGAGGCTGACTGCGACATCCTGATCCCCGCCGCCATGGAAGGGGTCATCCACCTTGGCAATGCAGCCAATATATCGGCACCGCTGATTATCGAAGCCGCCAACGGTCCCATTACCTTTGGTGCTGACGAAATCCTGCGCGGCAAGGGCATCGTGATCATTCCCGACATGTATGCCAACGCAGGCGGCGTGACTGTCAGCTATTTCGAATGGGTCAAGAACCTGTCGCACATTCGTTTTGGCCGGATGCAGCGGCGCGCCGAAGAAGCCCGGTCACGCCTGATGGTCGAAGAGCTTGAACGCCTGTCCAACGACCAGCAGCTTGGCTGGACCCTGTCGCCCGACTTCAAGGAACGTTTCCTGACCGGATCTGACGAACTGGCGCTGGTGAGGTCGGGGCTGGATGACACCATGCGCACCGCATATCAGGCGATGCGAGAAGTCTGGCACGGACGCCCGGATGTCGAAGATCTGCGCGTTGCGGCCTACATCGTTGCCATCGACCGGGTCGCCAAATCCTACCGATCAAAGGGACTGTAAAAAACGAACCGATCCGATCTGTCCCGGCAATGCCTTATCTTTGAAGGGGTCCGTTCCAGTCTGGAGCGGACCCGAACCGGTAAGACCCGCGTTCATCGGGCAAGGGCCAAGGTGTCCGAAGCTACAGGCCCAGCGCCAAGCGAAGGTGCGCTACCTCCTCAGGATAAAGCTGCCGCATCGGCGCCTTTACCCGGTCGCAGCTGATCCGGCCCAGAAGCTTGAGACACGTCTTCAGCCGGGCTGTAGCCAGAAACTGCGGCGCGTGGCGATAGATCGCAACCGACAAGGGATACAGGGCCTCGTGACATGCCCGCGCGGCTTCCCAGTCGCCCTTGGCGGCGGCGTCAAACAAGTCGGTAACGATGTCAGGAATTATTGCGGCCAAGGACACTTGGCTGCCGTCGGATCCGATGATGAAGCTGGTCAGCAGATGTTCGTCGCCAGACCCCATGACGGTCACATCCGGTCGCAGGGTTTTGCAAAGCCGCCAGGTCGCTTCGTAGGTCGCGACCTCCCAGCTGCCTTCCTTGATGCCCAACACCGGTTCAAGGTCCAGGAGGGCAGACAAGATTTCGGTCGTATATGACATCGACCCGGACTTGACGGGCGCCTTGTAGAGAACCACGGGCAAACCACTCGCCTCGGCGATGGCGCGATGGTGATCAGTGGCGATCCGGGCATCTACCCCGCCCGCCCAATGGTTTGGCGGAAAGATCAAAATGGCGTCTGCGCCCGCGTCTGTGGCGTCGACGGCCTCTTGCACAGCCTGTGTCGTGCTCTCCGAGGTGATGCCAGCGGTGACGAAACAGGTCGGCGGCACCGTCTTTCGGGTGATGTCGGCCACAAGTCGGCGTTCAGCAGGACTTAGCAGATGACCCTCGCCTGCGTGGCCGTTGATCAGCAGCCCCCGGATTCCACGGCTGGACGAGACGGTCAGGATATGATCGGCCAATTCATCTTCGACGATACGACCCGCACTGTCCATCGGACAGACCGTGGCAGCATGTACACCTGCCAATGACCTTGCCACTCGGGTCAAAGCCAAGCCTCTGCCAATGCTGCGGGTACCCTTTCGACGGCATCAATCGCGAGACCGACCCTGATAAACGACCCAAACATGACCTTGCCGCCTGTGCTGATGGCCCTCCCGGCGAATAGGTTCGCATCGGCAAGACGTGCCTACTTTGTACACTTAATGTATACAGAAGGCCCAACCATGATGCAATATGAAATTCTATTGCCGAGAGCAAATGGGAGAACGTGACGACTGATTGGACCAGGACGGACGTCGGCGCCTAGAGCCCCTGAAGTATGGCCGCAGTGTCGGACACAAGGCTTCGGATATGCTTGACCATGGCCCGGCGGGCACCCTTGATGTCATCCGCCAGAAAGGCCTCCAGGATGGCCAGATGCTCTTCACCGTCCTTCTTGACCCGACGGCTGGGATTCGAGATTTCGAACAGGCGCGTCGTCACGCGTATATCACCCGCGATCCTGGCAAGAACCATGTTTCCAGAGGCTTCCGTGAACATGGTATGCAATCGATCGTCGACCTGCCAATGGGCCCGTTCCTGCACATCAGCGTCGGCCAAAACCCGAATTCGATCGCAAAGATCTATGATGGCA
>JAUSPL010000172.1 GCA_030656535.1 Gemmobacter sp. | reverse complement strand
AGGTCAGCGCGATTTCACACCAGCCCCAGCCAAAGGCGATGTCAGGGTGATGGCCCTCGCGCTCACCCAGCCATCCCGCAAGGTTGGCCATCTGCATGGCACGGGCGAATGTCTTGAACTCGAACCGTCGGCGGATCGCTGTGTCCTTGAACACCCAGTCGGCGTGCAGATTGGCAAGTTCGGCCCGGATATCGGGATCAGACATCGGCGCTACACCGCCAGAGCAGGGAATACAGGTCTGTGTCATCATGTGTCCTCAGGCTGGAATGCGTTTCGGCGGGTATTTCGGGGAATGCAGTCCCATTTCGCGGGCGGTTGCGATGTCAGCCAGCAAATCACGTTCGGCTGCGCGGAACAGGTCGTCGTAGGTTTCGATGACAAAATACAGCGGTTGATGGATGTCGATCCGGTAGGGCGTGCGCAGGATGTCGATTACATCAAAGGGGCGGCGTTCGGGCGCCCCTTCGATCGCCCAGATCAATTCGGTGGGCGATGATGCAAGCCCCGACCCCAGCGCCTTGATCTGGCCTGCTTCGGATGTCAGGCCAAACTCGATCGAGAACCAGTAGAGCCGGATCAGCCAGGCATAATCCTCGCGCGCTGCGCGTTGCCCTGTTTCGCCGATTGCCTGCGTAAAGGCCGCAAAACGCGGGTCAGTCAGCAGCGGCGTGTGGCCGAACACCTCGTGAAAAATGTCGGGTTCTTCGATGTAGTCGAAATCCTCGCGGCTGCGGATGAAGGATGCGGCCGGAAAGGTCCGGTTCGCCAGCATGCCAAAAAACCGCCCGAACCCGATCAACGCGGGGACGGGCGCCACCTGCCACCCGGTGGCGGCGCGCAGCGGTATGGACACATCGGGGCATTGCGGGACCCGGTCCGTGGGCAGGTCAAGTGTGTCCAGCCCACGCAGATAGGGCTGCGCGCAGTGGCGCCGGACATTGGGCAGTTGTCGTGCCATCAGGTCGCGCCAGACCGCGTTCTCGGCGGCGTCATACGCGATGTACCCGTCAGCATCGGGGATCTTGGCGCTGTAACTGGTCATGGGGCACCTGTGTGATTACAGGTCAAATTGTGCCATGTATCGCAGAAATATATTTGCAAAATTCCGGTAATCCAGACGATATGGGCAATGCAATTCTAGTTTATGCGCCTTATGGGATCAAATTCACCATGTTGGATATCGACGACTTTGACCGCCGTATCTTGGGTGAACTGCAACGCGATGCCACCCTGACGACCCAGGACCTTGCGGACCGGGTCGGTCTGTCGCCTTCGCCGTGTTGGCGTCGGGTGCGCCGTATGCAAGAAACGGGGATGATCCGTGCGCAAGTCGTGCTTTTGGACCCTCGCGCGCTTGGCCTTGATGCGATGGCGCATATCCATGTGTCCTTGCTGGACCACACCGAAGCCACGATTGCCCGGTTCGATGACTTCGTCCAGCGCAGCGATCAGGTTCTGGAATGCGCGTCAATCACCGGGTCGGACGACTATGTCCTCAAGGTCGTAGCGCAAGGTCCCGAGGATCTGGAGCGGTTCTTGATGCGTGATCTGCTGGCGCTGGGGGTTGTGCGGTCGTCAACCACCCATTTCGTGTTGCGGCAAACAAAGGCAACCACGGCGCTGCCATTGCGGTAGGGGGTTGCACCCAGGGCCGACAATGGGATCAGATGCCGGTATGAATGCGCAGCGGAGACGTCCATGACCCAAAAGGCCATCACAGCACTGAACGGGGCACCTGATCTCTATGCGGCGCTGCGGGCTTCGGGATTTGGGCCAGATGATCTGGACCGGATTGTCGTCGAGGTGGATGCGCCGACCCGGGCCCGGCTGGGCGCGGTCGATCAGGGCCTGTTGCGCGCCGTGCTGCGTGGGGGCAGTTCTGCCGCGTCCCCTTTGCGCGCGGCGTTGCAGATGGCGACTGTCATGCCGCTGTTCCGCCCCGATATAGGCGCGGCGGGGCATATGGCGTTGCCCACCGGCGGCCAGCGGCCCGACATGCCTGCGTTTTCTGATCGCGCGTTCGACACTTGGTTTGCGGATCAGACTGTAACCTACGGCTTGGGGCTTTACGGAGAAAACCGCACGGTCTATGCCACCGCGCAGTTTGCGGACGCAGCCAGCCCCGAACGGCGCACTGTCCATCTGGGGATAGATGTGTTTGCGCCGGCTGGCACCCCGATGTTCGCGCCGTTGGCGGGGCGGGTGCGCCACGTCACCTACAATGCCGACCCGCTGGACTATGGCAACACATTGATTCTGGATCATGACCTGAACGGGCTGACCTTCCATACCCTCTATGGCCACTTGGGCAGCACCTTGCCGGACCTGCTTGCGCCGGGTGATACGGTTGCCCAAGGTCAGTTGATCGCCCATCTTGGGGATTGGGGCGAAAACGGTGGCTGGGCGCCGCATGTGCATTTTCAGATCATGACCACGATGCTGGAGCAGACACAGGGAAATTTCTTTGGGGTCGGGCACAGCAGTCTGTGGGACATCTGGGCCGAAATCTGCCCGGACCCAAATCTGATCCTGCGCCTGCCGGACGCGGCCTTCAGGGTCTGACGGCCATCACCGTGCCTCGTAGCTGCCACGGAATCGACGGCGCGCCCCGGGCGTTGGCAGCCTGCGATTGCATTTCCGACCTCGCGCGCTTATTTGAACTCAACCGCAGCCAGGACAGGGCCCACACGCGATGAACTGGATCTCTAATTACGTCCGCCCCAAGATCAACTCGTTGTTTTCGCGCCGCGAGGTGCCCGAGAACCTTTGGACCAAGTGCCCCGAGTGCGGCACGATGCTGTTCCACAGGGAACTGGCCGACAATCTGAACGTCTGCACCAATTGTGATCACCACATGGCGATCACCCCCCGCGAACGGTTTGCCGCCTTGTTTGACGGCGGGTTGTTTGTTGAGGTGAAGGTGCCAGAACCTATTGTCGACCCGCTGCATTTTCGCGACCAGAAAAAATACCCGGAACGCCTGAAGGCCGCGCAAAAGGCGACTGGCGAACGTGACGCCATGTTGGTGGCCGAAGGCGAAATCGCCCGCACCCCGATCATTGCCGTCGGCCAGGACTTTGCGTTCATGGGCGGATCCATGGGCATGTACGTCGGCAATGCCATCATCGCCGCCGCCCAACGAGCCGTGGAAACCAAAAGGCCGTTGGTCCTGTTTTCCGCTGCGGGCGGGGCACGGATGCAAGAAGGAATCTTGTCGCTGATGCAGATGCCCCGCACCACGGTCGCGGTGCAGATGCTGAAAGAGGCTGGCCTGCCGTATATCGTCGTGTTGACCCACCCGACCACCGGCGGCGTCACCGCGTCCTATGCGATGCTGGGCGATGTACATATCGCAGAACCCAACGCGCTGATCTGCTTTGCGGGACCCAGGGTCATCGAGCAAACGATCCGGGAAAAACTGCCCGAAGGATTCCAGCGCGCCGAATATCTGCTGGATCATGGCATGCTGGACCGTGTGACCCACCGACGGGC
>JAUSPL010000274.1 GCA_030656535.1 Gemmobacter sp. | reverse complement strand
TCTTTCATCAACTTGACCATGTCGTTGACGAACTTGACCGAGACCCTGAACCGCGCTGCCGTCGACCGGTGCGTGTTCCCCTCCGCCACATGGTCCACCACCCCCTCCCGGAGCTCTACAGGATGCGGCTGGCCCATCATTGACACCCATATCTGCATCGCAGACAGGGACTCACGGATCATGCGTCAAGGGAATCCTGAATCGCGATGGCCGCGACATGCTCTAGCGTCAGCTCGCAACCTCGGGCTGGCGGGTATGTCAGATCACGTCGATCACGATGACCGAAATATTGTCGCCGCCGCCACCATCCAGCGCAATTTGCAGCAGCTTGTCGCACAAGGTTTCAATCGGAGCGCCAGTGACCGCACGACGCAAGGTTTCAAACCCGGCATATTTTGTCAGACCGTCCGAACAGATCAGGAAACGATCACCCGGCAACGCTTCGCCCCGGATCTTGTCCAGATCCAGTGCCTGGCCCACTCCGACCGCGCGGGTGATGGCGTTGGATTGCGGATGATGCTCGGCTTCGTCCCAGGTCATCTGACCCGCCGTTACCAGATCAGCCACAAACGAGTGGTCAGTCGTCAAAAGCTCGATCCCACCGTCACGGAACCGGTAGAGCCGACTGTCACCCGCCCAAAAGGCGACAAAGTGCCCGTTTGCCAGCATCAAGGCCACGACCGTGGCGCCCACGGTGGCGCCGCCCCTTCGGTCGGATTCAGCGCAGATCGCGTCATGCGCGCGCAAGATGGCAGCGCGAAGGGCTTGCATGGTTTCAGCGGGGGATTGACCGGGCGGAATCGCTGCGATGGATTCGATGACTGTCTGACTGGCGAAGTCGCCGGCTGCGTGCCCGCCCATGCCATCCGACACCACCCATATCCTTTGATCCGGCAGCGACAGGATGCTGTCTTCATTGACGCGGCGGACCTTGCCGGTATGGGTCGCCGCGCTGTGTCGGATTCTGGTCATGGGGTCACTCGTGGGGCAAACAATGTGACGATCTGGGGCGCCGAAGGCAGCCCGGCGGGGGCAGTCAGGGTGCAGATGCTCTGATCAGACAGTTGCGCCGTCCAAAGCCCGTGGCGCTGGCCGGGGGTGGCCGCAATGTGCGACAAGGCCGGGGCGGGCAACGTCGACAGCCGCGCCGCAAGCGTGGCGCGGGACATCGTGTCATCCAGGGCATCCAGCGCCAGTGATTCCAGCGCGTCAAACTGCCGCCCCGCGCTCATATGTGCGGCGCGCACGTCAGGGTTACCCGGCAATGATGACACCAGCGTCAGCGGGAACATCCGTCCGACCCGATCCACCGACGGCATCATCACACCTTGAACCGCAAACGGCCCGCACACCCCTGGCGGCAGGGTAAACCGCCAGATAGGCGCAGACATGTAATGGTCTTGCCAGTCATCCCCCAAAGCGGCCTGCCCCGCGACCAGCGAAGATTGCAGCCATCGGTCCCATGGATCGATAAACCGCTGATCGACGCTGACCCGCAAAAAGTCACCCAGCGCAGGTATCTTGCCATAGGCACCGTAGCCAGACGACGGGGGTCCGGACGGGGCTGGCGACGACATCGTCAGAACGACTTTGGGCAGCTGAACTTGCTCAGCGCCGTAAGGGCAAAGGGGTTCAGGACCGAACCGGACTGCATCTGAAAAATCGCGATCCGCCCTCCGACGTTAAAGATCACGCGCGTGCGGTCAGACACGTTGGTCTTGCGAATTTCGGCCGCATCCAGCAGCCGGTACCAGGCCCAGGGGCCATCACGGCCAAAGCTGCTTTCTGACCCCGGCGCGGGGGGGTCGAACGTCACCCGCGCGACACCAACCGCACCCGGCCAACCAATCGCAAAGGGCCGAGGCTGACCGTCCGAATGTTTGAAGGACACCGCCTGTCCGTCAATGTCCAACGCGATCCCTTGCGCCTTTGGGTCCAGCGCCTCGGGGGTGATCTGGAACTTTACCTGCGGCACCGGGCCACCCGCGAAAAACGCGTCACGGATTTCCGCAGCATATTGCATCTGTTGCAGCACGGCGGCCGAGATACCCAGGTCGGCGTCATTGACCTTCTTGAACGTCCACGGTCGGCTGCGCTGATCCACGAATTGCAGCAGGTTTTCATTGAAGAAGGTGTCGATCAGGCCGCCCGGACCGAATAGTTTGGCAAAATCCTGGATGGACAAATCGGCCGAGGCGCGGCGGTTGAACGGATAGGCATTGCCGGTCGCCTGTTCACAGAACGGCAATACGGTGGATTGCCAGCGCGCGTTGATGCCCGCCCGTGTGCCGTCCGCCGTTATGCCCGACGATCCCGACGCCACCTGCGCCGCCCACCGCTGAATCGGGCCCCCCATCCGCGATGCCGTCTCGATCAATCGCTGCACGGCGGTGTTGTCGCCCTGCGGGTTACCCAAGCCCCCCGCAAAGCTGAGCTTGTTCAATTCCTTGTTCACCTCCAGCAGCACAGCGACCAGCCCGTCCAGCGGCGAGGGCTGACCGTCCGTGCGGGTGACAAGGTCCTGAATACCCGCAAATCGCCCCTCGACAAAGCTGCCAAGGGGTTGCGCCTCGGTCCCGGCCTGCTGGGCAAATGAGGTGGTCAGCGCATCCAGAAACACGCGGTTGGCCGGGTTGAGCCGGCCCGTCAACCGCCTGGTGCCAACCGTTGCGGCCGCAGTCTGCAATGCGCCGGAACTGGCATCCGCCTGCGTCTCTTCTTGCGGAGTGCGATCTTCGGTCAGACGGGTTTCCGACGCGATGGCCGTCAGGATGTTCACGATGGGCGACGCAGGGCCCGACAGAACGTTGGTCACCTCGACCGCATGGGACAGCGATTCCATCGGGATGATGTCGATATCGCCAAGCATCTGATCATAGCGCGCGATGTAGTCGTTGAAATACAGCGCCAGCACGTCGCGACTAAGCGCCACAAGCGAATCCTGCGTCTGCTCGATGGCTGCGGCCCCTCCCAGAACAAAGCTGTCACGCTGGATCTGGGTCGTCACGCGCAACGCCTCGTCCAGAAATACCGTGTGGAACCCACGATGGGTAAAGATGCCCTCGATACCGTCATTCAGCGCCTTGCCGGATGACCGGACGATGGCCCGTGCTATGGCCGGACCTCCGACGTCGGTCAGCCGCCACTGTGGCAAGGCCTTGGCGGTCGCACCGTTCAGGATGCCATTATAGACCCGCTGCGCCTGCGGCATCCGGGTCAAGATACCCTGGACCTGTTTGACAAGGTCATCATTCAGCGCAATCGTCTGCATTGGCTGGCTCACAAGACTGTCCAGATGCGCGGCAAGGGTCAAACGAATGTCCTCGCGCGCGGCGCCTGGGTAGGCGCGGTCCCAGTCTGCGTGCAGGAACTCGGTCACCAACGCGCTGTTCAAGGGGCCGATCTGGCCAAGCATCAGGTAGACCTTGAGCGTTTCGAACAACACATCGGGCTCGTTGATATTGGCCTGCATCTGGTCTTCCAGCCGCAGCAACAACCGGGGCAAAAGATGTTGATTAAGCGCGGCACGGTAGGCCTGGCGTGCCTCATTGCCGATAACGTCGCCCTGAAACAGCCCCCAACCAAGGCCCGCCGGCATCACGACCCGGGCGTCGGCCGCACCCGGAACGGCACGCAGGATGTCAAGCGCAGGCACAACCAACAAGGGGTCGCTGTCGCCCACCGGGCTGCCCGGGATCTGCGCGGCAGCGGCCTGATAGGCGGTCACCTGGGCCTCTGTAGCGTCGCGCAAGGCGACATTGCCCAGATAACTGCGCACCCACAGCGTGCCCATCGTCACAGCGATACAGGCGGTGGCCGCAACCGCAATACGCTGGGTCCAGCGGTAGCGGCGTTCAACCTTGTCGTCAGCAGACACCAACCCTGCCTCGCGAAAGATCACTTG
>JAUSPL010000124.1 GCA_030656535.1 Gemmobacter sp. | reverse complement strand
AGTTTCGGTCGCCGAGGCGTTTTTGCGGCACGCGGGCATTGACCTGCTGGCGACGGTCGGGTCTGACGGTACGCCCGACGCGGGCGCGCTTGCCACACAGATGCACGCGCAAGGTCTTAGGGTGGCCCCGGATGATACCTGGTCCGACATGCTCAGCCGCATCCTTGTGCAAAAGGTCGAGCCGCACCTTGGCCATGGCCGCATCACCATCCTTGATCGGTACCCCGCCGCCGAGGCCGCCCTGGCGCGCCCCACGTCCGATGACCCCCGGGTCGCGGAACGGTTCGAGGTCTATGCTTGTGGGGTCGAACTGGCCAATGGGTTCGGTGAACTGACAAATCCGGTCGAACAGCGCCGCCGGTTTGGGCTGGAAATGGATGAAAAGCAGCGCGTCTATGGGGAACGCTATCCCTTGGACGAGGATTTCCTGGCAGCCCTTGCCCATATGCCTGCCGCATCGGGCATTGCGTTGGGGTTTGATCGGCTGGTGATGCTGGCCACCGGCGCGCCGCGGATCGACGATGTCATCTGGGCGCCGGTCGCGCGGGACTAGGCGGCGGCCTTGTGGACGCCATCCATTTCGATCCAGCCTGCGCGCTCGGACGGCGGAACCTGTCAGCAGGTCTTGCCGGATGGGCAGTGACGACCGGGCCACAGCGTCAAACCCGGTGGCAAGCCGTGGTCCCGGTGGAATGTTTCAAAGGTGAAAATCAGCACATGGCGCCGACCGTGCGGCGGTCAGGTGATGGCTTCCAGCCGCTCTTTTGACATCTCACCAGGGACAATGGTCACCGGGATGGGCAGATTTCCAGAGCTTTTCGTCATCAGCGTGACCAGAGGTCCGGGGCCTGACTTGTCAGAGCCAGCCCCCAGAACCAGCACGCCGATAGACGAGTCCTCGCGCACAAGCGTCAGGATTTCTGCCCCCGGATCGCCCTCGCGGATCACCAGATCAGGCTGTACGCCATGCTTGTCGCGCATCCACTTGGCGAACACCTCGAAATGGGCTTCGATGCGTTCGCGTGCCTCGGCGCGCATAAGGTCGGCGACGCCGATCCAGTGTTGGAACTCTTCGGGCGGGATCACCGAAAGGATGATGACCCCCGCCCCGGTATGAGAGGCCCGCAGCGCGGCAAACCGCATTGCGTTCAGACATTCCCTGCTGTCGTCCAGCACGACCATGAACTTGCGCATCGCGTCCTCCTTGGGTCGGGATCATGGCCCAAACCGGCCCCGGTTGGCAACGGCGACAAGGCCCCTTGCCAGCCGGTTTCCGGCCAGGCTGGCCAGCAGCGTAAATGCCTGGACCACCATCGCATATAGCGCGGCCAGCGTCGACAACGCCAGATCCGACAGTCGCACCAAGGCGCGAAATGCCCGGCCCTTGCCCAGAACGTCCATGACCCTGCCGGTGTCAGGGCCAGCGCTGGTGGAAATCCGCGCCAGTCGGGCCGCATCCTCGGGGCCGTCGACATGACGCAGCAAGACCAGAGCATCGGCAGCCGACGTGTTTCGCGCCACGGTGCCCAGATCGCCCGCGACGGCGCCGAGGCGCGCCAGACGCGCGGTATCGGTCACTTCGTCCAGGCGCGCTGTGCCGACCATATAGGGGGCAACGCGTCCCCAGTTGATGGGCAGGTCCGCCATCTGGCCCAGCACACGCCCGAAACTGGGGGTCAGGACATCCAGCCGCCTTGCAAGGCGCAACCCTGTTGCCCCCGCCTTGATCGTCGCAGAACTGCCGCCAGTGACCAGCACCAGCGCCGTCGCACCAAGACCTACCAGCGCCAATCCGACCTCAAGGTTATCAACCTCATTCCCGGACAAGGCGGCCATACCGGCACGGCGCAAGGCATTCAGATCCCCGACAGGCGTGATTTCCAGCGGCAGGCCGCAACTGGCCAGCTGAGGGGTTGAATCGCACTGCATAACGTCCAGCGCGCAACGCCCGCAGGCAGCGGCAGAGACAAGCCAGCCTGACTTGGCCGCGCGCAGGTCGTCACGCGCAATCGTCATGGCGTCCGGCACCACCACCGCATGCTCGGTCGCCAGCCCTGCAAGCATATCGGCCCTCGCCAGATCCTGATCGGCCAAAGCTGTCGCAAGGCGCGGGATCAGCCAGTCCGCGGTCACCGTGCGGGCCATCTCGCGTTCCAGCACGATCGCGACCGCCGCCGCGCTGCGGTCTATCAAGGGGGCGGTAAACGGCGATTTCACAAGGCCCCAGGTGGCGATGGACAGGCTGAGCACCAGAAACCCGACCTGAACGCGCATCGCCGCCCGCATGTCAGGCCTCGGATGCAGCCCAGTCCCAATACATTTGCCGCACGCGCCGGGTGATCGGGCCAGGGGCCTGATAGCTGGTGCCGTCAAATTCCCGGACTGGGGTGACCTTTGCAAAGTTGCCGGACAAGAACACCTCGTCTGCCGCGTGGAAGTCATCAAAGGTCAGAACGGTTTCGTGAACCTTTACGCTGTCCGCGCGCAGGTGCGCGATGTGCCGCGCCCGGGTGATGCCCGACAGGAACGTCCCGTTCGGGATTGGCGTGAACACCTCACCGTCCTTGACCATAAAGACATTGGCGGTGGCGGATTCAGCCACATTGCCCATCGCATCGGCGACCAGCGCGTTCCCAAATCCCTTTTGCTGCGCCTCGACCAGCATCCGTGCGTTGTTGGGGTAAAGACATCCGGCCTTTGCGTTGCAGACCGCATCTTCCAGAACCGGGCGGCGAAATCTTGTGCGGGTCAGGGTCGTCGAGGAACCGGGCGCGGGCATCGGCACCTCTTCCAGACACAGCGCGAACCCGGTCGAGTTGGGGGCCGGGGCCACGCCCAGGTCCGACCCGTTGATCGCCCAATACATCGGGCGAATGTAGACAGCCCGGTCCGCGCCGTAAGCCTTCAGCCCTTCGCGCGCCATCGCGACCATGTCGGCGGGGTCGATGGTCGGCGTGATCATCAGCGCCTCGGCCGAGCGGTTGACGCGGGCGCAGTGGGCCGCAAGATCGGGGGCGGCGCCATCAAACCAGCGCGCTCCGTCAAACACGCTGGACCCTTGCCAGATACCGTGGTCCGCCGCGCGCATCACCATGACGTCACCGTCATGCCAGCGCCCGTCGAACCAAGTGCGGATGTTCGTCCCGAATGTCATGGTGGACTCCTGTCTGTGCTTGGTGCTGTTAAAGCACCCCGGCGCAATAGGGTCCAGAGGGCCCGACGCGATTGACAAAGAGCCTTGGTGTTTCAATGCGCCGCAGGGCCCCGCGCAGCCTTGACCGCCCTTGCGGGATACCTGTCCTTCCGGCTTTGCGCACACGTCTGTCAGCAAGGGGCGTTGCCAGTGGCGGTCCGATCTGGTTGTCTGGCCGAAAGAGGCCGTTTGGCCCAGGCAGGGCGACGTGGTTTGCTTGTGCAGCGCACCCCGTCGCGGCATTTCATGCGCGCCTGGTTGCAGGTGCCTGTGTTTGGCAGATTATTGCATCTGTTCGCACAGTGGGCCACCGTTGGGTTGTTTTTGACTTTCTGGACAAGGCCGTTCAGCACGCCAGCAGCTGCAACGGCGGTGTTTAGGGCAAAGGGGATCAAAATGGCGCGCAAGGCGGCAATCATCGGTGGGGGCGTTATCGGCGGCGGCTGGGCGGCGCGGTTTCTTTTGAACGGCTGGAACGTGTCGGTGTTCGATCCCGATCCTGACACGCCCCGCAAGATAGCCGAGACGCTGGGCAGCGCGCGTATGGCCATGGCCAGCATCTCGGACCTGCCGATGCCGCCCGAGGGTACCCTGACCTTTGCGCAATCCATCGCCGAGGCCGCGCAAGGTGCCAGGTACATCCAGGAAACGGTACCTGAACGGCTTGACCTCAAACATCAGATCATTGCACAAATCCAACAGGTCTCCCCCGAATGTCCGCTTGGATCCTCGGGTTCAGGGTTCAAACCATCCGAATTGCAACAAGGGGCGGTAAACCCCGGCACGATCTTCACAGCCCACCCGGTTGACCCGGTTTATCTGCTGCCCTTGGTCGAAATCGTAGCTTCACCCGCGTCTGATCCCGCACTGATCGAAGCCGTCAAGGAAACGCTGCGCAACATCGGCATGTACCCTTTGCATGTCAGCAAGGATATTGACGGGGCAATTGCCGACCGGCTCCAGTCCGCCGTCATGCGTGAGGCGCTGGGTCTGGTCCGCGACGGCGTCGCCACCGCAGGGGAAATCGACCAGGTGATCCGCATGGGCCTTGGCCTGCGCTGGGGCCAGGTGGCCCTGTTCGGGAGCGACCTATTGGCAGGCAAAGATGCGGAGACGACACCAGCGCAGACGCAGCGCGGGCTTTTGGCCGACCTGAAAGACGCGCCAGACGTCACAGGGGAAACCGGCCCGTTGATCGAGCGGCTGTCCGTCGCGGACTTTGATCGCCCTTTGGTCGACCAAAGGGCCCGGCTTCGCGACCGCAATCTGATCGGGTTCCTGCGCGTCCTGAAGGACCGCGACTGGGGGGCGGGCAAGGTCTTGCTGGATTACGATGAACGGCGCCGGTCGGCGCTGCCCGACCCCACGCCGGACATCGCAGCACCCATGGTGATCGCGCACATGCAGGTGCTGCCAGCCTGGATCGACTACAACGGTCACATGACCGAAAGCCGCTATCTGTTTGCCTGTTCCGAAACCACTGATGCCTTCTTGCGTCTGATCGGGGCGGGCCTGGATTACGTCGCAGGGGGTTACAGCTATTACACCGCCGAGACGCATATCCTGCACAAGGGCGAGGCAAAGCTGGGCGAACACCTGACCGGGTCGGTGCAGGTTCTGGGTGCGGACGAAAAGCGCCTCCATCTGTTCGTGCGGATCGAACGCGGCGGTCAGACTGTTGCGACGCTGGAGCAGATGTTGCTGCATGTTGACATGAAGGCTGGCCGTGCTTGTGCGTCTTCAACCGAAATCCAGTCCCGGCTCTTGCCGATCGCGGTTGCGCACCGGGCGCTGCCCGTCCCGGAGGGCGCCGGGCGCCATGTCGGCCAGCGCAGGGAGTGAGGCAACACTGACCAGACCAGGGAACAGTGCCGGTCCATGTTTGTTGCGCTCTGATTTGGTGCGCCGATCAGGGGTGTCCGCCCGGCAGCCGGCGAGAACCCTGCTGGGGCCGGGTTGGCCGTAGGAGGAAGATGGTGAGTCGCAGCATTGCCCACATTGGGGCGCACTTCGGGGCAAAGGCCTCTGGCTGGAGAAACCTGTTCAATGATGCGCCCGGCATCGTTGGTTCGCGATGACGACGGAGGCCCCAGCCCGCACCATGGGTCCGCGGTCGCGGCACTGACCCATGGCGTGCGCCTGTGCTGCTTGGTATGACCCAGCTGGAACAGCCAGAGGTTTTTGATATGCGACGGGTATTGATCACCGGGACCGCCGGTTTCATCGGGTTTCACCTTGCACGCGCCCTGTTGGCCGAGGGGTTTCGCGTCCATGGATATGACGGGATGTCGGACTACTATGACGTCAGCCTGAAACAGCGCCGCCACCAGATATTGTTGCAAGACCCTGGGTTCAGCGCGACAGAGGCGTTGCTGGAAGACAATGCCACCTTGTCGCAGGTGATGGATGACTTTGCCCCCGACGTGATCGTGCATCTGGCGGCACAGGCGGGTGTCCGCTATTCGATCGACAACCCACGGGCCTATATCGACTCCAATATCATCGGGGCTTTCAACGTTCTGGAGGGCGCGCGCCGGTTGCAGCCGGCACATCTGCTGATGGCATCGACAAGCTCGGTTTACGGGGCGAACGAAGATCTGCCGTATAGTGAAACCGACAAAGCCGATACGCAGATGTCGTTCTATGCGGCGACCAAGAAGGCCAATGAGGCGATGGCGCATTCCTATGCGCATCTGTTTGACATACCGACGACAATGTTCCGGTTCTTTACGGTCTATGGCCCTTGGGGGAGGCCTGACATGGCGCTGTTCAAGTTCGCAGCCGCCGTGCGCGACGGTCGACCTATCGACATCTATAACCACGGCGACATGTACCGCGACTTTACCTATGTCGAAGATCTGGTGCGGGGGATCCGGCTGCTGATCGACACGCCGCCGGTGCGACCCGCGTCTGCGGATCAGATCGCGCCGGGGGACAGTCTGTCGCCGGTGGCGCCGCTTCGCGTGGTAAATATCGGCAACTCGGAAAAGGTGCGCCTGCTGGATTTTGTCGAGGCGATCGAGGACAGTATGGGCCGCAAGGCGATCCGCAACTATCTGCCGATGCAGCCAGGCGATGTGCCCGCGACCTGGGCCGATGCAACACTGCTGAGACGCCTGACCGGATATGCGCCTCAGACCGGATTTCGGGACGGGGTCGCAAAGTTTGTTGACTGGTTCAACGACTACTATCGGTGATCCACGCCGCCGATGCTGCGCCAGGCCGGTGGGCGTCAGCCGGGAGTGCGTCAGCCGGGAGTGCGTCAGGCTGGGAGTGCGTCAGGCTGGGGGTGCGATGACCGGCCCCCATTGAGGGGGCCAATCATCGCGGGCGGACGGCGCCGCCGGTTCGACGCGGGGGCAAGGTGGCGCCTTGGGGCGCAAGCAACGAAAGGCCCCCCACCGTTCGGATGAGGGG
>JAUSPL010000113.1 GCA_030656535.1 Gemmobacter sp. | reverse complement strand
CGCCCAAGACCTCGGCGCAGATGCGGACCATGCTGCGGCAGGTCGTGCTTGAGGGCACCGCACGGATGGCCGAGGTTCCGGGCTATTTCGTCGGCGGCAAGACCGGAACAGCGGAAAAGCTGCGCCCCAGGGGCGGGTACTTTGATGACAAGGTGATGGCAAACTTTGCCGGGGCCTTTCCGATGAATGATCCGAAATACATCATCGTGATCTCGCTGGATGAACCAGAGGAAACGTCGGGCGACAAACCGCGCCGCACTGCAGGCTGGACGGCGGTGCCCGTCACGGCCGAGGTGGTTCGTCGGATTGCCCCTTTGCTGGGGCTGAGGCCGGCAGTTGCGGTCGCCCCCCTGACCGGGCTAACTGCGGTTCGCAACTGACGGCGAACGGGGGAACGGCAATGGACCACGCAGGCAAGACACTGGCAGACCTCGGGCTGTCGGCACGCGCGGGGCGCGATGCGCGTGTGACCGGGATCGCGGTTGACAGCCGGGCGGTACGGGACGGGTTCTTGTTTGCGGCACTTCCGGGGGCACGGGTCCACGGCGCTGAATTCATCGGCCCTGCGTTGCGTATGGGCGCTACCGCCATCCTGACCGACGCTGCGGGTGCACGCCTTGCGGCGGATGCCCTTGCTGCCCACCCCGTCGCGCTGATTGTGGCCGAGGACCCGCGCGAGGCTTTGGCCGGCGCTGCCGCCCTGTGGTTTGGCACCCAACCCGACGTGATGGTCGCGGTGACGGGCACCAACGGCAAAACCTCGGTTGCGACCTTTGCGCGCCAGATCTGGTCTGCGCTGGACGTTGCCGCCATCAATATCGGCACCACCGGGGTCGAAGGCGCCTGGGAGGCGTCCAGCCCCCACACCACCCCCGAGCCGATCACCCTGCACGCAATGCTGTCGCAAGCTGCAGCCGCAGGCGTCACCCATGCCGCGATGGAGGCATCGTCGCACGGACTTGATCAGCGACGCCTTGACGGGGTCCGGCTGGCGGCTGCGGCCTTTACCAACCTGACCCAGGACCATCTTGACTACCATCACACGATGGAGGCGTATTTCGCCGCGAAAACCGGCCTGTTCACCCGATTGCTGCCAGAAGACGGCGTGGCCGTGATCAATCTGGACGACCAATACGGCCCCGGTGTTGCCGCCATCGCGCGGGGGCGGGGGCAGCGCGTGCTGGGCGTGGGCACATCGCCTGCCGCCGATCTGCGTATCCTTGGTCAGCGCTATGATGCGACCGGGCAGGAAGTGCGGTTCATGTGGCAAGGTCAGCCGGTGCAAGCACGGCTGAATCTGGTCGGTGGGTTTCAGGCGGGCAACGTGGCGCTGGCGGCCGGGCTTTGCATCGCGACCGGGTCTGACGCGGGCCGGGTCTTTGCGGCACTGCCGCGCCTGACCACGGTGCGCGGGCGCATGCAACTGGTGGCGCAGCGGAAAAACGGCGCTGCGGTCTATGTCGATTACGCCCATACCCCTGACGCGATTGCCACCGCCCTGCGCGCGCTGCGCCCGCATGTGATGGGGCGTGTTGTGGTTGTGTTCGGTGCAGGCGGCGACCGTGACCGGACCAAGCGGCCCTTGATGGGGGCGGCGGCGGCTGCCAATGCCGATGTGCTGTATGTCACCGACGACAACCCCCGGTCCGAGGACCCTGCATCGATCCGGGCCGCCATTCTTGCCGCTTGCCCCGACGCGACCGAGGTCGGCGACAGGGCCGAGGCGATCCTGTACGGTGTGGACGCTCTGGGGCCGGGGGACGCGTTGTTGATCGCAGGCAAGGGGCACGAAACCGGGCAGGAAATCGACGGTCAAAAATATCCCTTTGACGATGCTGAACAGGCCAGCGTCGCGGTGGCTGCGCTGGACAGGGTGATCTGATGGACAACAAGCTGGCTCTTTGGACAAGCGATGACGCGCAAGCCGCGACGGGCGGCACCGTGACGGTGCCGTGGCAGGCGTCTGGCGTCTCGATCGACACCCGCACGCTGGTGCCGGGCGATTTGTTCGTGGCCTTGCGTGATGTGCGCGACGGGCATGATTTTGTCGCGCAGGCGCTGGAAAAAGGGGCCGCAGCCGCGCTGGTCGACCGCGTCCCAGACGGCGTGGCCGCCGATGCGCCGCTGCTGGTGGTGCCGGACGTGCTGGCCGCATTGACCGATCTTGGCCGGGCAGGCCGCGCGCGCAGCGCCGCCCGCGTCATTGGCGTGACCGGATCGGTGGGCAAGACTTCCAGCAAGGAAATGCTGCGCGCGGTCCTGGCACGGCAAGGCCGGGTCCATGCCGCCGAGGCCAGCTATAACAACCATTGGGGGGTGCCGCTGACATTGGCACGGATGCCCGCCGACGCCGAATTCGCGGTGATCGAGATCGGCATGAACCACCCCGGTGAAATCGCCCCTCTGGCGCAGCTTGCCCGGCCGCATGTTGCGATGATCACCACCATCGCCCCGGCGCACCTGGAGGCGTTTGACGACATCCACGCCATCGCGTCCGAGAAAATCTCGATCTGTCAGGGATTGGAACCCGGCGGTGCCGTGGTGTTGCCGTTGGACCTTGAGACATCGGACACCTTGCAAAAAGGGGCTGGGGGCGCGCGGGTCATCACCTTTGGCGCATCCGAGCGCGCCGACTGGCGGTTGCTGTCTGCCCGGATCGCGCAGGATGTCACGGTGGTCCGCGCCCGGACCCCGCAGGGCGAGGCGCTGTTCAAGGTCGCCACCCCGGGCCGTCACTTTGCGATGAATGCACTGGCCGTGCTGGCGACCGCCGCCGCCGTGGGGGCAGACCCGGCGCTGGCCGCGATCGACATCGGGGCATGGGCCCCGCCCGCCGGTCGCGGGATGCGCGAACGGATCATGCTGGATGCCTTGAATGAGGCGCTGTCGTTTGACCTGATTGACGACGCCTACAACGCGAACCCGACGTCGGTTGCCGCAAGCCTTGATGTGCTTGCCACCGCCACACCGCGCCACGGTGTCGGACGGGTCAAGAATGGCCGCCGCATCGCCATTCTGGGCGACATGCTGGAACTGGGCCCCCAGGAAACCGCGCTGCACGCGGCAATTGCGGCGCACCCCGCCTTGGCCGCCGTGGATATCGTCCATTGCGTCGGCCCCAGGATGCACGCGCTGTGGACCGTCCTGCCCGAAGGCAAGCGTGGCCAGTGGACCCAGACCGCCCCTGAAATGGTGGCCCGGGCGCATCAGTTGGTGGATGCAGGCGATATCGTGCTGATCAAGGGATCAAAGGGGATCAAGGTCAGCCTGCTGGTTGACGCCATGAGAAAACTCGGGCAGGTCCGCGCGCCAGAGCCAACCGGAGATCAGTGAATGTTCTACCTTCTTACCCAGTTCTCTGAGGGTGGCGACATCTTCAACCTGTTTCGATACATCACCTTCCGCGCGGGGGCTGCGTTTTTCACAGCACTTGTGTTCGGGTTCGTGTTCGGGCGGCCACTGATCAACTTTTTGCGGCGCAAACAGAAAAAGGGGCAACCCATCCGCGAGGACGGCCCCCAGACCCATTTCGCCAAGGCTGGCACCCCCACGATGGGCGGGCTGTTGATCCTGTCGGCGCTGATGGTATCGACGTTGCTGTGGGCGCGGCTGGACAACCCCTATGTCTGGATCGTGCTGGGTGTCACGTTGTCCTTTGGCCTGATCGGGTTCGCCGATGATTACGCCAAGGTCACCAAGATGAACACCAAGGGCGTTTCGGGCAAGCTGCGCTTTGGGATCGGGCTGATCGTTGCGTGCATCGCCTCCGCCGCCGCCGCCTATTTTCAACCCGAGGCGTTGTCGAATTCGGTGGCCGTGCCGCTGTTCAAGAACGTGTTGATCAATTTGGGCTGGTTCTTCATTCCGTTTGCCATGTTCGTCATTGTCGGTGCCGCCAATGCGGTCAACCTGACCGACGGGCTGGA
>JAUSPL010000102.1 GCA_030656535.1 Gemmobacter sp. | reverse complement strand
GGCTACGCCTGTCAGGCGACATCCGTGGCAGGGGTCGCACAACGCACCGGTGCCACGATCTATTACGTCGAAATGGCCCCGATGGGCGAGGCTGCGCCGATCTTTTCACTGGCCCCGGCGGCGGGCGACGTGGACGTCCTGATTGCCGCAGAAATGATGGAAGCCGGGCGCGCCATCTTGCGCGGGTTTGTGACGCCGGACCGCACGACACTGATTGCGTCCACCCACCGCGCGCTGGCGGTGTCGGAAAAGTCCGAACCCGGCGACGGGATCGCCAACGCGGATGAGGTGCGTGCAGCAGCGGAAATCGCGGCGGCACGGGTCATCATGGCAGATTATGACAGACTGGCCATTGGTCAGGGGTCGGTCATCTCGGCGTCGCTGTTCGGGGCGCTGGCGGGATCGGGGGTGCTGCCCTTCCCGCGGTCGGCCTTCGAGGCTGCGGTGCGATCGGGCGGCAAGGGTGTCGAGGCGTCCCTGCGCGCCTTCAACGTGGGCTACGACGCGGCCCAAGGCGAAGCAGCCGCCCCTGTGGTGGCCAAGCCAGTGCAGACCGTTGTGGCAGGATCGGCGCTGCTGCGCGATTGGCAGGTCCTGGAAGCGCGCGCCCGCGCGCTGCCCGGTCCCGTCGCGGACCTGGCGGTGCCCGGCCTGCGCAAAGTCGTGGACTTTCAGGATCTGGCCTATGGGCGCGAGTATCTGGACCGCCTCGACAGTGTTCTGGCGGTGGATGATGCCGCCAAAGATCACGCCCTGACGCGCGAGGCAGCCAAGTACATCGCCAACGCGATGGCCTATGACGATGTGATCCGGGTTGCCGACCTGAAAACCCGCGCCAGCCGGTTTGTACGGCTGCGCGGCGAATTGGGGGTGAAATCCGAAACCGTGGTGCAGTTCACCGAATTCATGCACCCGCGGGCCGAGGAAATCGCCGGCATGATGCCCGCCAAATGGGGCGCACGCGTCGAAGCAAGCCCGAAGGGGATGGCCCGGCTGGACCGCTGGTTCAACAAGGGGCGTCGGCTGCGCACGGATGGGCTGATCGCGTTCGCCATGTTGTACACGCTTGGCGGAATGCGAAAATTCCGGCGCGGCACCCGTCGCCACGCCATCGAGGCCGCCCATCTGGACGCATGGATGTCTACCGCCTTGTCCTACCGTGCGGCAAACTATGACCTTGCGGTCGAGGTGGTTCGGTGCCGCCGCCTGATCAAGGGTTACTCGGACACGCACGCTCGGGGGCTGAGCAAGTTCGATCAGGTGATCGCCACCATTCCCTTGATCGCCAGCCGCGATGACGCCCCGGAATGGACCCGCCGCCTGCGCGAGGCCGCGTTGAAGGACGAGTTCGGCAAGGCTCTGGACGGCGCGATTGCGACGATCCGCAGTTTTGCCTGACCAAGGGAACGTGACCCGGCCCGCATCAAGACCGCCGCAGCGTCAGGACTGCGGCGGTCAGTAGTCACTCCGGGCTAAAGGGTCATCTGCCGCAAAAGCGGGCCTTTCAATAGGCGCCCATCATCTCGCGGCGCTTGGGCAGCAAGATCGCCAGCAACCCGAACACCGGGAACCAGGCACACAGCTGATAGACATAGGCGATGCCCCGTGCGTCAGCCAGAATACCCAAAAGCGCCGCCGCAATCCCCCCGATGCCAAAGGCAAAGCCGAAAAAGATCCCCGCGATCATGCCGACGCGGCCAGGCACCAGCTCTTGTGCGAACACCACGATGGCCGGGAACGCCGATGACATTACAACCCCGATGATCACCGACAGCACACCCGTCCAGAACAGGTCGACATATGGCAACAGCAAGGTAAAGGGCAACACCCCCAGGATTGACACCCAGATGACCGTCAGCGTGCCGATCCGGTCACCAATCACCCCGCCCAACACCACCCCCAAAGCCATGGCCGCCAGAAACAAGAACAGCATCAACTGCGAGTCCTGGGTGCTCAGGCCGAACCGATCGATCAGGAAGAAAGTGTAATAGCTTGAAATCCCGGCCATATAAGCGTTCTTAGTAAAGACCAGAATTGCAAGAACGCTGATCGCCAGAACCACCCGCCGCCGGGGCAATGGCAACACCCGGCTGGCCGCAGCGCGCCCGGCATTTGCGCGCGCCCAGCGGCCATACCACGCCCCGACTCGTGACAAGATCACCATGCCGACAAGCGCCGCCACAGCAAACCACGCGATGGCCGGCCGTCCGAAAGGGACCACGACAAAGGCCGCCAGCAATGGCCCTGCCGAACTGCCAAAATTGCCCCCAACCTGAAACAGCGACTGCGCGGTGCCGTACCGCCCGCCTGAGGCGGTGCGCGCGACCCGCGATGCCTCGGGGTGGAACACCGCAGAGCCGATCCCGATCAGCATCGCCCCGACAAGCAACATGCCATAGGTGTCAGCCCAGGCCAGCATGCCGACGCCAATCATGGTCGATCCCATGCCGATCGGCAGCGACTGCGGAAACGACCGCCTGTCCGTTGCCATGCCGATCAACGGCTGCAACAGCGATGCGGTGATCTGAAACGCAAAGGTCATCAGACCGATCTGCCAGAAATCCAGCGAGAATTCGTCATGCAACAGCGGATAGACCGCCGCCAGCAACGACTGCATCACATCATTCACCATGTGACAGATGCTGATGGCAAAGATCACCATCCAGGCGGGGCCAGTAGCGGGTGCGGCTTTGGAAATGTCGGTCAATCCAGAACTCCGGGGGATGTGCGCAGGTGGCAGCGGCCTGTTGTCAACCTGAACCGTGCCGGGTGCAAGGGGTCGCGCACCCTCCGCTTGCACTTGACGCCGCCAGCAATCCCGGTCGATGTTCCGGGGCAATGTAAGGGGAGGCAACCGGATGGATTTCGGCATTACCGGGAAATGGGCGTTGGTTTGCGGCGCAAGCAAGGGCCTGGGGTTCGCTTGCGCCGAGGCGCTGGCCCGCGAAGGGGCAAATGTGGTGATCGTGGCACGTGGGGAACCGGCCCTGACCGCGGCCGCAGAGCGGCTGCGCACGTTGGCACCTGACGTGCAGGTGGTTGCAGTGCCCGCCGACATCACCACACCCGAGGGCCGTACGAAGGTATTTGACACACAGGGCGCGCCGGGCCGCGATTATGATATCCTGGTGACCAATGCGGGCGGACCGCCTCCGGGGGATTTTCGGGACTGGGATGACGAGGTTTGGCATGCGGCGCTGCGCGCGAACATGCTGACCCCGATCGCGCTGATCCGCGACATCGTGGACGGCATGGCCGCTCGCGGATTTGGTCGGGTCATCAACATCACCTCGATCGCGGTCAAGGCGCCGATTGACGTGCTGGGCCTGTCGAATGGCGCGCGCAGCGGGTTGACCGGGTTCGTGGCTGGCCTGGCACGCAGCGGGCTGGCAGCGCAGGGGGTGACGATCAACAACCTGCTGCCGGGCTTTTTTGCGACTGACCGGCTTTTGTCCACTTTTGATGCCGAGGCGCAGCGCCGCAACCTGGGCGCCGATCAGGTGGCCGATGCGCGGACCCAGTCCATTCCGGCCCGCCGCTTTGGCAACCCGCAGGAGTTTGGACAGGTCTGCGCCTTCATGTGCAGCCAGCAGGCCGCCTATATGAACGGCCAGAACGTGCTGCTGGACGGCGGCGCCTATGGTGGGACGTTTTAGCCCCGGTCTGGCGGACAGCCTGGGCCGTTGAGGACGCGGTCGCGGGGCAAACAGGTCGGTAAGGCGGACCGCCAAACCGCAGGCTTCAATGCCGGATCAAGTGGTCACATCTGATTGCCGATGCCCAGCGTCGCGTGCTAGCTTGGGCAGCCGGGGCGATCTGCGCCTGCAACAGGAGGCGAATGAATGGGCATCGAAAGCATTCTGGTCATGCTGCTGATCGGCGCGATTGCTGGCTGGTTGGCGGGCAAGATCGTGTCGGGCTACGGCTATGGGCTGCTGGGCAATATTGTGATTGGCATCGTAGGCGCAGTCATCGCCAGCTTCTTGATGCCCAGATTGGGGCTTGGGATAAATGGCGGCATCCTGAGCGCTATCGTCCATTCCACCATTGGTGCGGTCATTTTGCTGGTGCTGATCCGGCTTGTCAAACGGGTGTGACCCTTGGGTCGGCCCCCCTGTGGCTGGCCTTTGACGACGGGCGGGCGCTTGGTGCCCGGCCCGACTGAGCCAAAGGTATTGATAAAGCCTCTGACCCGATCACAAGGGTGATCGCACCCGCATCACCCGCGCTTTTGCAGCACCATCTGGGTCTGGGTCACGATCGCGGCGACCTTGCCGTCGCCTCGGACCACGGTCGTCTGCCACACCATCGTGGTGCGCCCCTTGTGCATCGGCACGATTGTTGCGGTCACCGTGTCACCCAGATTGACCCCACGGATAAAGTTGGTCTTGCTTTCCAGCGTCACCGTACCTTCATCAGCCCCAAGGTTCAAAAACGTTGCCGTACCGCCCAGATTGTCGGCCAGCCCCATGATCGCACCGCCGTGCAACATGCCGTTGCGATTGGAAATGGCCTCGGTCACCATCATGCGTGCGACGACACGATCTGGCGTCGCCTCGACCACTTCGACCCCCAACAGACGGGCAAACGGGGGCTGATCGTGCGCAATCTGCGCGATGCGGTCCAGGTCGGTCATATCAAGTCCTTTCAGGTTCGGCGCCATATTGAAGACAGCGCAAGTCCCGTCAATGCCGCATCGCAGGCCCGTATGCCTGGGTATACTGCGACAGATCAGACGTTTGGGACGCCGGCGCAGCGCCCGCAAGCCACAGCATTCCATATGCCGGACATGCGGTTGATATAAGCCCGATTGCCTGGCCCATTGCTGTGCGCGAGGTTTCCAGACATTCGGTGCGGACGTGATACACTGTCAAAGGGTAAGTTGGCTGGGGCGCCAGGATTCGAACCTGGGAATGGCGGTACCAAAAACCGCTGCCTTACCACTTGGCGACGCCCCAACTTGCGCGGTGTTTACCCAAGGCGTCGGAGGGCTGCAAGGGTAAATTTTCATCTGCTGACAAAGCTGTGGCGGACAGCCTGCGCAGCGTTGCCCTGCGCGCACGCGGGCGTTAGGAAGAGCCATGAAAAATTGGGATATCATCGTGCTGGGGGCCGGGGCGGCCGGGTTGTTCGCGGCGATCGAAGCGGCGCGCAGGGGGCGGCGGGTTCTGCTGATCGATCATGCCGACGCGCCGGGGGAAAAGATTCGCATCTCGGGCGGCGGTCGGTGCAACTTTACCAATCTTCACATCGCGCCAGACCGCTTTTTGTCGCAAAATCCGCGCTTTGCGCTGTCGGCCCTGAAACGGTACACCCAGCACGACTTCATCGCCCGCATGAATCACGCGGGAATTGCCTGGCACGAAAAAACCTTGGGTCAGCTGTTTTGCGACGGTTCGGCCAAACAGGTTGTCGACATGTTGCGCCGCGACATGGATCAGGCCGGGGCCGAGATGTGGTTGGGCTGCGCGATTGGCCCGGTGACACGCGATGGCACCCTGTTCCGGGTCCAGACCGCGCGCGGTCTGGTTCAGGCAACGGCCTTGGTGGTGGCGACCGGCGGCAAATCCATCCCGAAGATGGGCGCCACTGGCATCGGCCATGACCTTGCGCGGCAATTCGGCTTGCGGCTGGTCGAACCACGTCCGGGGCTGGTTCCGCTGACGTTTTCCGATGGTGTTCGCGACGGGATGGCCGGGTTGGCGGGGCTGGCCGTTCCGGCCCGCGTGACCTTTGGCAAGACCGGGTTCGAGGAAGGGCTGTTGTTCACCCACCGCGGCCTGTCCGGCCCGTCAATCTTGCAGATCTCCAGCTATTGGCAGCCGGGGGCCGCGATTCAGCTAAATCTGATGCCGGGGACCGACGTTGCCGCCGCCCTGAAGGATCTTCGCCGCACGGGCGGTCGCCAGGACACCGGCAACGCGTTGGCCAAGTTGCTGCCGGAACGGCTGGCCCGCGCTGTGGCGGGCTGGGCGGGTCTGTCGGGGCGACTGGCGGACCAGAACGGCACGCAACTGGCACGTCTGGCCGAAGGAATCGCAGACTGGCAGGTGCTTCCGGTCGGGACGGAAGGCTGGCGCACCGCCGAGGTCACGTTGGGTGGCGTCGATACCCGCGACCTTGATGCCCGCAGTATGGAAGCGCGCACCGTGCCCGGTCTGTATTTCATCGGCGAGGTCGTCGACGTGACAGGCTGGTTGGGCGGATACAACTTTCAATGGGCGTGGTCGTCAGGCTGGGCCGCAGGCCAGGTCGCCTGACCTGCGGAGATTTGACCCTGTTCCTGAACCCCATGCTTGAAACGCTTGCCAGCCAAGACCCAAGGGCCGACGTGGTCGGCGACAAAACCGCCCTGCCCCCAAAAGCCTGAACATGGCCGACGCGCGCCGCCTGACGCCCCCGTCATGGCGCGATGAACGTGACACCCTCGCTGCCAGCAATCAGGGCACAATCCTCATCATAGACGCGGGTCAGATCCTCGACATAGGCGTCCGTCCAGCCCGGCATGTCCAGTTCGACCTCGATCGCCTCGGGCCGTGCGAATTTGTCCAGAAAGGCTGTCACGATCCGGCGGCGATGCTGTTCGGACTGTGGCGGATGCTGTGCCAGATAGGCCCGCATCCGTTGTACCCCGTCGGGCGTCATGATCGCCGCCAGGATGCCATCGGTATCAGCCATCTGTCGCACCGCGCCGTGCCCCGACACCTGCCGCATCACCTCGGGGAAAATCAGCGGCGTGTCTTCGTCGCACCAGACCGTCAGTCGCGCCAAGGGGCTGGCCGTCCGGATGCGCCCGACCAGATCAGACCAGCGCAACAGAACGGGATCAGAGCCTTCGATGAAATCCTCATAGCTCTTGCCCTTTTGCTTTTCGAAAAGCGTGGGCAGATAGGTCGCCAGATTTCGGATCGCCAGGTGAAATTCCACCTCATGGCCGGGGAAAAGATTTGCAAGCCCTGCCGTGCGTTCGGTCGCACCGGGATACAACATCCCGCGCCCCAGCGCCCAACGCGGTAGCGCCATGAAGCTTTCATAGCTCATCACGATGCGCTCGGCCTGAACATCGCCCAGCAGGTCGTCGATCAATGCGGCCGACACCTCTTCCGAGGCAACCTTGCCCTCCAGCTTGGCCAGTGCTTCGCGCAAAAGGTTGGGGTAACGCGCAGGATCCGGGACCGCGATGCCCTCTTCGGCCAAGGCGGCACGGTTGCGCGTCAGGCATTTCAAAACGCCCCCCTCGTCGGTGCAATGTGCGCCAAGATGGAAAACGATCTGCATTGCTTGCCCCTTTGCGTCGCGGACAACGCCCGCGCCCATTCGCCCTGCGACGGTTTGCACCACTATAGGCGGATTTCCAACCAGTAAAACCGCTTTCCGGGTCTGCAGCTTTCCTGTAATCCGCTCTCATGGTCGAGCAAAACACTCAACATCCCCCGCGCAGTCCGGGTCTTGCCGCAAGGCGCAGATGGCATTTGCCGGACCCGTGGTCGATCGGGGCCATGATCATCGCGGCCCTGGTGATGATGCCCGTGGTGTCGGTGGTTTGGCTTGCCTTCAATCCGTCAGAAAACATCTGGCCGCATATGATGGCCACCACTTTGCCCCGGTACATGGGCAATACTGGGATGTTGATGCTGGGCGTCGGGGTGTTGACGGCGGCGGTGGGGACCGGGGCGGCGTGGCTTGTGTCGATGTATCGGTTTCCGATGTCGTGGCTCCTGGATCATGCCCTGCTGTTTCCATTGGCGATCCCTGCCTATATCGGGGCCTATGCGCTGGTCGATCTGCTGGAATATGCGGGCCCCGTGCAGACCTGGTTGCGCGCGGCCATGGGTTGGCAATCGGCACGGGACTATTGGTTTCCCGAGGTGAAATCGCGGGCAGCCGCCATCGTGGTGTTGTCGGCAGCCCTGTATCCCTATGTCTATCTTTTGGCCCGCGCGGCGTTTCGCGAGCAATCGGGCAATGCCTATGAGGTGGCGCGCGCGCTGGGTGCCGGGCCGTGGGGGATGTTCTTGCGATTGGGCT
>JAUSPL010000097.1 GCA_030656535.1 Gemmobacter sp. | reverse complement strand
TTTGACGGGATGAAGCTGTCGGATGCCTTGCGTGGGGTCGCAAAGACGATGGTGGATTCTGTCTACAACATCGCGATGCGGCCCGTTCAGAATGCCCTGGGTGGTGCCTTGGCTGGCGGATTGCAGTCGGCCCTGGGGGCGTTGATGCCGTTTGAGAAGGGCGGCGCGTTCAGTCTGGGGCGGGTGATGCCGTTTGCGCAAGGCGGGGTGGTGTCGTCGCCTGTGACGTTCCCAATGCGCGGAGGTACCGGGTTGATGGGGGAAGCGGGTCCCGAGGCAATCTTGCCGCTGGCGCGGGGCGCGGATGGACGTCTGGGCGTGAGGTCGGGCGGTGGACGCGGAGTGAACGTGGTGATGAACATCCAGACCCCCGATGTGACGGGGTTCCAGCGGTCACAAAGCCAGATCGCGGCGCAGGTCAACAGGGCTTTGGCGCGTGGGCAAAGGAACGGGTGAGGCATGGCATTTCATGAAGTTCGGTTTCCGGCATCGCTAAGTTTCGGGTCGGTTGGGGGGCCAGAGCGGCGGACAGAGATCGTCACGCTGGCAAACGGGTACGAGGAGCGCAACAGCCCCTGGGCTCATTCGCGCAGACGATATGATGCGGGGTTGGGGTTGCGCTCGCTGGATGATGTCGCGGCGCTGATCGCGTTCTTTGAGGCGCGGTTTGGGCAGTTGCACGGGTTTCGCTGGAAGGACTGGGCGGATTTCAAATCGTCTGTATCCGGGCGGGCCGCAACGCATTTTGATCAGCTGATCGGGCATGGGGATGGGGTGGGGCGGGTCTTTGCGCTGCGCAAGGACTATGCCTCTGGGGATCAGGTGTATCAGCGCCCGATCACCAAGCCGGTGGCGGGAACGGTTCTGGTCAGCCTGGCGCGGCGGCCGATGGTCGAAAGCGAGGCTTGGGAGGTTGATGCAGCAACGGGGATGATCACCTTTGCCGATCCGGTGCCCGAAGGGGTCGAGGTCCGCGCCGGGTTCGAGTTCGACGTGCCGGTGCGGTTTGATACCGACCGAATTCAGGTGTCTGTCGCGTCTTTTCAGGCGGGCGATGTGCCTGCGGTGCCGGTCGTCGAGGTGCGGGTATGAGTGCGCTGCTGGACCACCTGGGGACCGGGATCACCACTATCGCGCGCTGTTGGGCGGTAGAGCGACGCGATGGCGAAGTGATGGGGTTCACCGACCATGACGTGGATCTTGGCTTTGACGGCATTGTGTTTCGGGCGGGATCCGGTCTGACCGCCAAGGCGATCAGCCAGACCACGGGCTTGTCTGTCGACAACACCGAGGCGTTGGGTGCGCTGTCGGATGTCGGAATCACCGAGGCCGATCTGTTGGCGGGGCGGTTCGACGGGGCTGATGTGCGGGCCTGGCTTGTGAACTGGGCAGATGTGTCGGTTCGGCACATGCAGTTTCGTGGCTCGATGGGTGAGGTGGTACGGGCGGGCGGTGCGTTTTCCGTCGAACTGCGCGGGCTGGCCGAGGTCTTGAACGCGGCGACGGGCCGGGTATTTCAGCGGCCGTGTTCGGCCTTGCTGGGTGACCGGGGTTGCGGGGTTGATCTGAGCCTGCCCGGGTATTTTGCAGAGCGCCCCGTCGAGGCGGTCGAGGACGGACGGCTATTCCGGTTCGACGGATTTCTGGGGTTCGATGATCGCTGGTTCGAGCGTGGGCGTCTGGTGGTTTTGTCTGGGGCTGCGGCAGGTATGGTCGGGGTGATCAAGAACGATCGGCTGTCGGGGTCCGACCGGGTGGTCGAATTGTGGGAAGGTTTGCGCGCACCTGTCGCGGTTGGCGATCTTTTGCGCCTGGAGGCTGGTTGCGACAAGCGGACGGATACCTGTCGGTTGAAATTCGGAAATTTCGTGAACTTCCGCGGGTTTCCGCATGTACCGGGCGAGGATTGGTTGATGGCCTATCCGGTCAGCTCTGCGCCCAATGATGGCGGGAGCCGCGGGTAAGCAGGATCCGGCGATTCTTCGTGTTCGGCAGGGTCCGGGCGGTCACGTGGGGCTGATCTGCGAAGCACATGCCCGTTGCGAGGCCCGTTTTCAAAAAAAGTCGAGAGGGCTGATTGCGCGAAGGCTTTGGCCTTTGGTCAATGCTGATGTGTCCTGCGAAGGTATGGGGGAATACGATGGGCGTGGTACGCGACGATGGGCCAATGACAGGCATCAAGGTTATAACGCAGGCACGAAGCTGGATCGGGACGCCCTATGTGCATCAGGCCTCGAGCCTTGGGGCGGGGGCGGATTGTCTGGGGTTGCTGCGTGGGGTTTGGCGGGCGGTGCGCGGGGGCGAGCCCTGCGCGGTACCCGCCTATACGCCCGATTGGGCCGAGGCGAGCGGACGCGAGGTCTTGCGTGAGGCGGCGCGGGTCTGGTTGATCGAAAAGGCGCAAGGCGATGAAGCGCCGGGGGATGTGCTGTTGTTCCGGATGCGGGCGGGCAGCATCGCCAAGCATCTGGGAATTGCGGCGGTGATTGGTGCGGGGGCAACGTTCGTCCACGCCTATACGGGGCACGGGGTGATCGAGAGCCCGTTGAGCGCGCCCTGGCGCCGGCGGGTCGTGGGGCGGTTCGGCTGGCCAGAGGGCTGAAGCCGGGCCTGCGGCGCAAATTGCATTCAAGACACGGTGGGGCGGGGGCTTTGGCGTTGCCGGGCATTTCGCGGTGGTTGGTCCGGATCCAGATAGCTGGTGCGGGCGGGACGGAACAATCCTGAAAGGGGGTCGGCATGGCGACCATTTTGCTGTCTGCGGCGGGGGCTGCGCTTGGGGCTGGGTTCGGCGGCACGGTTCTGGGCCTGTCTGGTGCAGTGATCGGGCGGGCGATCGGGGCCACTTTGGGCAGGGTGATTGACCAGCGTCTGCTGGGCAAGGGATCTGGTCCGGTCGAGGTTGGCCGGGTCGAGCGTTTTCGCGTCATGGGGGCGGGCGAGGGGTCCGCGGTGCCCGTCGTCTGGGGCCGGGTGCGGGTCGGCGGTCAGGTGATATGGGCCTCGCGCTTTCAGGAGGATGTGACGCGCGTGTCAGGCGGCAAGGGTGTCGCCAAGCCAAAGACGCTGGAATATTCCTATTCCGTCAGTCTTGCCGTCGCCTTGTGCGAGGGCGTGATCTCTCGGGTGGGTCGCGTATGGGCCGACGGGCAAGAGGTCGAGGCAGGATCACTGGATCTGCGGGTCTATACCGGGACCGAGGATCAGTTGCCCGACCCCAAGATCGAGGCGGTCGAAGGGCTGGGCAATGCGCCTGCCTATCGCGGTGTGGCCTATGTGGTGATCGAGGATCTGGACCTGAGCAGGTTCGGCAACCGGGTGCCGCAGTTTTCCTTTGAGGTGATCCGACCGGTGCAGGCGTTGTCTGCGGAAATCAGTGATCTGCGTTCGTCGGTTCGGGCCGTGGCATTGATGCCGGGGACGGGTGAGTATGCACTGGCAACCACGCGTGTGCACTATGCCGATGCGCCAGGGGTAAACCGGACCGCGAACGTCAATTCACCTTCCGGGCGGACGGACTTTCAGTCGTCGCTGGATCAGCTGGTCGACGAGGCACCGCAGGTCGGGGCGGCGTCACTGATCGTGTCGTGGTTCGCCGACGATCTGCGCTGTGGGTTTTGTCAGGTGCGTCCCAAGGTCGAGCAGCGGTCGCAAGACGGTGTGGGCCAACCTTGGCGTGCGGGCGGTATCGGGCGTGCCGAGGCAGAGGTGGTGCCAAAGAACGGGGGGCGCGTTGTCTATGGTGGCACGCCGGGGGATACTTCGGTGCTGGAGGCGATTGCCGCGCTGAAGGTCGAGGGAAAGGCAGTGATGTTCTATCCCTTTCTCCTGATGGAGCAAATGTCAGGCAATGGATTGCCAGATCCGTGGTGCGGTGCTGCGGATCAGCCTGTCTTGCCGTGGCGCGGTCGGATCACGCTGTCGGTCGCGCCGGGCCGGGTGGGCAGTCCTGACCGGACGGCTTCCGCGGAGACCGAGGTTGCGGCGTTCTTTGGCACGGCTGTGCCGTCGGACTTTGCGGTTGTTGCCGGACAGGTGGTTTATACCGGACCGGATGAATGGTCGTACCGACGCTTCATCCTGCACTATGCGCATCTTTGCGCGCTTGCGGGTGGCGTCGATGCCTTTTGCGTGGGGTCCGAAATGCGCGGCCTGACGCAACTGCGCGGGGCGGGAGATAGCTTTCCTGCCGTTGATGCCTTGCGGCAGTTGGTGACCGAGGTGCGGACGATCCTTGGGCCGGACGTCAAGATTTCCTATGCGGCGGATTGGTCCGAATATTTCGGCTATTCCAGCCCCGAGGGGAACCGATATTTCCATCTGGACCCCCTTTGGGCCGACCCAGAGGTCGGGTTTGTCGGGATCGACAACTATATGCCCTTGTCGGATTGGCGCGATGGGGACGGGCATGCGGATGCGCGCTTTGGGTCGATCTACAACTTGGCGTATTTGAAAGAAAATATCGAAGGCGGCGAGGGGTTTGACTGGTACTACCAGGGCGCTGCGGCAGAGGCTTTGCAGGTACGCACGCCGATCACCGATGACGCCTTTGGCGAGCCCTGGATCTGGCGCAACAAAGATCTGCGCGGGTGGTGGAATAATGCGCATCATGACCGGGTGGACGGGCTGCGCGCTGCGGTGCCGACGGCGTGGGTGCCACGGTCAAAACCGTTCTGGTTCACCGAACTGGGCTGTGCGGCCATCGACAAGGCGACCAATCAGCCGAACGTGTTCCTGGACCCGAAGTCATCGGAATCGTTTGTGCCGAAGTATTCTTCCGGGCGACGCGATGACGTGATCCAGATGCAGTATCTGCGCGCGATGGCCGAATACTGGAACGACAACAACGCAGTGTCCGAGATTTACACCGGGCCAATGGTGGACATGGCGCGCGCTTTTGTCTGGGCATGGGATGCGCGTCCGTTCCCGGGGTTTCCGGGGAATCTGGATCTTTGGTCTGACGGTGCAAACTATTCCCGCGGTCACTGGATCACCGGACGGATTACCAATCAGCCTTTGGCGGCGGTGGTCGCAGAGATCTGCGAGCGGTCAGGCCTGCGGGACTATGACGTGTCGGGATTGCACGGCGTGGTTCGCGGCTATGCCCGCTCCGAGGTGGGGTCAGCGCGGGCGGCGCTTCAGCCGTTGATGCTTGCCTATGCGTTCGAGGCGGTGGAGCGCGACGGGGTGGTGCGGTTTCGGATGCGGGATGGCCGGGTGTCAGCCGTGATCGGTCCGGATGATCTGGCGCTGCACCCCGATGCGGGCGGCGATCTGGAAACCGCACGCAGTCCCGAATCCGAGACGGCAGGGCGCGTGCGGGTGGCGTTCATCGAGGCGGAGAGCGATTTCGAGACGCGATCTGAGGAGGCTGTGTTTCCCGATGACGCGGCACTTGGGCTGTCTCAGTCCGAGCTTGCTCTGGTTCTGACGCGCGCGGAAGGCAGGGCAATTGCAGAGCGCTGGCTTGCCGAAGCACGGGTGGCGCGGGATGGTGCCCGATTTGCTCTGCCGCCGTCAAAGTTGGCGCTTGGTGCCGGGGATGTGGTCGATCTGGGGTCGGCGGGGCTGTACCGGATTGACCGGGTGGAATCGGCCGGGGCGCAGCTGCTGGAGGCCGTGCGGGTCGAGGCAGCAGTCTATGTGCCGTCAGATGCTGCCGAAGAACGCGTGAGTCCGCGCGCCTTTGTGGCGCCGGTGCCGGTGTATCCGCTGTTTCTGGACCTGCCGCTGATGACGGGCCAGGAGGATCCTTTGGCGCCGCACCTGGCTGTGACCGGGGTCCCATGGCCGGGTGCTGTGGCCGTCTGGGAGGCGGAGGTCGATGATGGATATCGGTTGAACCGGCTTA
>JAUSPL010000092.1 GCA_030656535.1 Gemmobacter sp. | reverse complement strand
GTCGACCGGTGCGTGTTCCCCTCCGCCACATGGTCCACCACCCGCTGCCGGAGCTCTACAGGATGCGGCTTGCCCATCATTGACCCCCATATCTGCCTCGCAGACAGGGAATCACAGATCAGGTCTCAAGGGAATCCTGAACCGCGATGGCCGCGACATGCTCTAGCCTGATCCACCGCTTTGGGCACAGTCTTTTGTGGGCGGCTTGTTTCGATCAGCGATCCATCCAACAGACTGCCCGTCACGCACCCTGTGAAGGCTCTGTTTCGGTAGCGCTCTGCACTATCGGCGCTGGACATGATGCCTGCAGCAAATACCCCCAAGCCATCGCATCTGCGCCTTTGGTATGCAGGACATTCCTGTCAACACACGCCCAGAACCGAAGCCGCCCGGGGCCAGGCCGGGCGGCGGTCAGATCACATACAGGTCTCAAACAGCGCCCGCGTATTGGCAAAGGTCATTTCAACCGGATTGCCGCCGCAAGACGGGTCTTCCAGCGCCATGTCGGTCAATTCGTCCAGCCGTGCCGGATCGACGCCCATCGCGGTCAGGTTGGCAGGAATCGAAAGTTCAGCACGCAAGGCCATGATGCGCGCGCGGAAACCGTCGAAACCGCCCGCAATGCCCAGATAGGCGGCGGCGGCGTTGATGCGGTCCTCGATCGCCGGGCGGTTGAAATCCAGAACCATCGGCATGACCACGGCGTTCGTCGTTCCGTGGTGCGTGTTGTAGACCGCGCCGATCGGGTGGGACAGACTGTGGATCGCCCCAAGACCCTTCTGGAACGCCACAGCGCCCATCGCGGCCGCCGACATCATGTTGGCCCGAGCCATCAGGTTGTTCGGCTCGGCGTAAACCACGGGCAGGTTCTCGAACACGAGGCGCATGCCTTCAAGGGCGATGCCCTGTGACATCGGGTGATAGATCGGGCTGCAATAGGCCTCCAGACAGTGCGCAAGCGCATCCATCCCGGTGCCAGCGGTGATGAACCGGGGCATCCCGACCGTCAGCGCCGGGTCACAGATCGTGATGGCGGGCATCAGCTTGGGGTGAAAGATGATCTTTTTCTTGTGGGTCGCACTGTTGGTCAAAACCCCTGCCCGACCCACCTCGGACCCGGTGCCTGCGGTCGTCGGAACGGCGATGATCGGTGCAACTTTTGCGCCGTCCGCGCGGGTGTACCAATCATCCACGTCCTCCAGATCCCATACCGAAAGATCCGCACGCTGATGCGCCATCAGCGCGATCATCTTGCCAAGGTCCAAAGCCGATCCGCCGCCAAAGCAGATGACACCGTCGTGCCCACCCGCGTTGTAGACTTTGATACCCGCAGCCATGTTGGCCTCGTTCGGGTTGGGATCAACATCCGAGAACACAGCCCGGCCCAGACCGGCCTGCGCCAGAACGTCCAATGCAGCGGCAGTGATCGGCAAAGCGGCCAACGCCTTGTCGGTCACCAAAAGGGGCTTTTTCAGCCCAACGGCGGAAACATGTTCCGCCAGTTCCGCTATACGGCCAACGCCGAACTTTATTGCAGTCGGGTACGACCAGTTGCGCGAGGGAACGCCGTGAGACATGTCAGACCTTCTTCAGATGATAGGATTTCGGACGGGTCACCGAATGGAACCCGAGATAGGACAGTGAGGCGCCACGCCCCGTATCCTTGCAGCCCGTCCAGCACAGGGCGGGGTCAAGATAGTCGGCGCGGTTCATGAATATGGTCCCGGTTTCGATCCGCGCCCCGATCGCCGCTGCGGTGTCATAGTCCTGGGTCCAGATGCTGGCTGTCAGGCCGTAGGGCGAATCGTTCATCAACCGGATGGCTTCTTCGTCATCGCTGACCTTCATGATGCCGACGACCGGGCCAAAGGACTCGTCCCGCATGACCCGCATCGAATGGTCGACGTTGACCAAGATCTGCGGCGCAAGATAGGCGCCCCCATCATCGGCCGGAAAGTTGGCAGGGTCGATCAGCGGCTTGGCACCCGCGGCCACGGCGTCGGCGATCTGGTCGCGCACGACCTTTGCGAACCGGGCATTGGCCATTGGGCCCAAGGTACTGCCTGCGTCGAACGGGTTGCCCAGGTGCAGCTTGTTCACCCAATCCACTGCCTTGGCCACAAAGGCGTCAAACAGGCTTTCGTGGACATAGATCCTCTCGATCCCGCAGCAGCACTGGCCCGCGTTGAACATCGCGCCGTCCATCAAGGTGTCAACAGCGGCATCAAGGTTCGCATCGGCCCGCACATAGCCCGGATCCTTGCCGCCCAGTTCAAGCCCAAGCGGCGTAAAGGTCCCCGCCGCGGCGCGTTCCATCGCCGCACCACCTGCAACAGAGCCGGTGAAGTTGACAAAGTTGAACGCGCGCGCGCTGATCAACGCTTCGGTTGTGGCGTGGTCCAGCACCACATTCTGAAAAACGTCGTCCGGGACACCCGCCGCATGAAACGCCTCGGCCAGCCGTTCGCCCACGAGCAAGGTCTGGCTTGCGTGTTTCAAGATGACCGTGTTGCCCGCAATCAAGGCAGGAACCAGCGTGTTGATGGTGGTCAGATAGGGATAATTCCACGGCGCCACGATGAACACCACGCCCAGCGCCTCGCGCCCGATATAGCGGCGGAACGTGGCGCTGTCCTCGACGACCTGTGACGCCAGCGCATCTGCCGCGATGTCGGACATATAGTCGGTGCGCGCATTGACCCCACCATACTCACCGCCATAGCGGGTCGGGCGCCCCATCTGCCAGGCCAGTTCTTCGACGACGACATCTTTCATGTCGTTCAGCTTGGCGACCCCGGCCTTGACCAACGCGATGCGTTCGGCCAGCGGGCGCGCGGCCCAAGCGCGCTGCGCAGCCTTGGCACGGGCGCAGGCCGACCGGGCCGCATCCGGTGTCAGGGGGGTGCGTTCGGCATAGACCGACCCGTCCACCGGGCTAATCAGTTGTATTGGCTTCATATCATCACCTCACAGGGCACGCCATTCTTGCGCACCAATCTTGTCAAGGATGCGCGCACCGCGCACCCTGATCGTCACGCGCGTTCAAGCAGACGGTTGAGTTCGAAATCTGTCACAACGCGGTCGGTCTCTGACAGCTCCCATTGCGCGGCGTGGTGGTAGTGGTCCACCACATCATCGCCAAACGCCGCCCGCAACATGGACGACCCCTTCAGTAGGGCCGCCGCGTCCCGCAGGTTCCGCGGAATTTCCCGGATCCCTTTGGTGGTATACATATCACCGCGCATTTCCGGCTCCAACTCCAGCTTCTGCTGTATCCCTGCAAGGCCCGCAGCCAACAGGGCAGCACATGCCAGATACGGGTTCACGTCGCTGCCCGGAATTCGACATTCCACCCGCACCGCCTTGGTGTTTTCGCCGCAGACCCGGAAACCCGCAGTGCGGTTGTCGGCGGACCAGACCGCCTTGGTCGGCGCGAACATGCCGATTGTAAAACGCTTGTAGCTGTTGACATAGGGGGCCAGGCACGCGGTGATTTCCTGCGCATGGGCCAGTTGCCCCGCAATGAAATGCTTCATCGTTGCCGACATGCCATGTGCATCATCAGGATCGGCAAAGGTGGGCTTGCCATCCTTGGTCCACAGCGACTGGTGGACATGGCTCGACGATCCGGCCTTGTCGTGGTGGTACTTGGCCATGAAAGTGACCGACTTACCCTTTGTCCAGGCTATTTCCTTGACCGCCTGTTTGACGATCACATGGTTGTCGGCGGTGTCCAGCGCGTCGGAATATCGGTAGTTCACTTCATGCTGACCGGCGTCGGCTTCGCCTTTGGTATTTTCCACCGGGATGCCCGCACCATACAGCCCGTTGCGCACGGCCCGCATCAGACCCTCTTCCTTGGTGGTCTGGAAAAGGTGGTAGTCCTCATTGTACGCGCTGATCGGTTTCAGATCGCGCAGCCCGCCATCGCGCAAGCCTTCATAGCTGTTCTCGAAGATATAGAATTCCAGTTCGGTCGCCATCATCGGCTCGAACCCCATGGCCCGGGCGCGTTCGACCTGACGCTTGAGGATTGCGCGCGGCGAAACCGGAACGTCCTGAAGGGTGTGATGATCCAGCAGATCGCCCAGCACCAGTGCGGTTCCCGGCAACCAGGGCACAGTCCGCAGCGTGGCCATGTCCGGGCGCAGGACATAGTCGCCATAGCCTGCTTCCCAGCCCGTCGCCTTATAGCCCTGGACGGTCGTCATCTCCATGTCCACCGCCAACAGATAGTTGCAGCAGTGGGTTTCAACATGGCCGCCGTCCATAAAGAACGCCGCGTGAAACCGCTTGCCGACAAGGCGCCCCTGCATGTCGACCCCAGCAACCATCACTGTGTCAATCTCGCCTTTGGCCACGAGAGCTTTCAGGTCTTCCATAGTCAAGTTTCCCGGCATGGCCGATCTCTCCCGTATCCATATCAATCACTTTTTGTCGGACAGGAAGCGCACCAAGCGCGCTCCCTGTCCGTGTAGTACGCGGGGTGCACGCTCACCGCATGCCCAGCCCGGTAGTCGGTCCGCCGGTCCCGCGCTCCGCATGTCCTAGCCAGCGCGGTAGGGCGGGCCAGCTTTGGACATCACATCATTGTACTGCTTGAAGATCGCCACCACCTTGGCCTTCACCTCGGATTCCGCCGCGATCTCTTCCCAGAACTTTGCAGCCGCCGTTTCGACCGTGGCCCATTCTTCATCCGGGATGGTGGTCAGCTTCAACTTGGGGCCGTTCACGCGAAGATCGGCCTCGCCCGCCCAATACCAATGCTGGCGATGGTAGTGCGATTGCTCAAAGCAAACCGCCAGAAGTTCCTGCAAATGCGGCGGCAGGGCATTCCAGCGATCCATGTTGGCAAAGAAATGCCCGATCCAGGCGCCAGAGATGTTGTTGGTCAGGAAATAGTTGGTCACGTTGGACCAGCCCACGGTATAGACCTCGGTGATGCCGGACCATGCAATTCCGTCCAACTCGCCGGTCTGCATCGCGACTTCGATGTCCTCCCATGGCAGCGTTACGGGAACCACGCCGAACTGCGTCAGGAAACGTCCTGCCGTTGGGAACGTGAATACCCGCTTGCCCTTCAGGTCGGCCAGCGAATTGATCGGATCTTTGGTCGCGAAATGGCACGGATCCCAAGCTCCGGCCGAGATGTGTTTCACCCCAACCTTGGCGTATTCGTCCTCCCAGATCTGCTTCAGCCCGTATTTGTTGAACAGCGCAGGCACGTCCAGCGAGTAGCGCAGTGCCAGCGGAAAATAGCCCCCGAACACCGTCACCTCGGTCGGCGAGGCCATGCTGTCATCATCCGACTGCACGCAATCGATGGTGCCTGACTGCATCGCCTGAAACAGCTCTCCGGTCGGGACCAACTGGTCAGCATAGAAAAGCTCGATTTCCATCTGGCCTGCGGCAATGCGGTTGAAAGCGTCGATGGCGGGTTTCACCACCTGCTCGCCAAGCGCAGCCCCGGCATAGGTCTGCATCCGCCACTTGATCACCTCTTGCGCCCGCGCGACGGCGGGGGCAGCCAGCACGGCAGCCCCGGCGAGGGTGCCTTTGGTCAGGAATGTGCGTCTTGTCGTCATCGTCAAACCTCCTTGCGGTTGGGAAAATGGGGCGGTTCGTCCGCCCCTTATGATATCAGTCTGGATAAACCAGATTGGGCAGCCAAAGGACGATCCCCGGAAACACCATCATCAGCGCCAGCGTCGCCACCATGACCAGAACAAAAGGCGTCACAGACCGATAGATATCGCCCATCGTGATTTCCCTGGGTGCAAACGCCCGCATCAGGAACAGGTTGTAGCCAAAGGGCGGCGTCAGATAGGCAATCTGGCAGGTGATGGTGTACAACACTCCGTACCAGATCAGCACATCTGCACGGGGGATGCCAAGATCCAGCGTCGCGACCAGCGGCACATATAATGGCGCCACGATCACCAGCATTGCTGTGTCGTCCAGAAACATCCCCATCAGCAAAAAGCTGACCTGCATCAGGATCAGAATGGTCCACGGCTCGAACCCAAGCCGTTGCACGAACAACTGTTCCACCGCCTTGACAGCACCCAGACCATCGAACACCGCGCCAAAGGCCAGCGCCGCCAGGATCACCCACATGAACATGCACGAGATCGCCAGCGTGCTGCGCGTCGCCGTCTCAAAGACCGTCCAGGAAAACGTGCGCTTGACCAAGGCCCCCATCACAGTCGCGACCACACCGATGACCGAGCTTTCCACAAGGCTGGTCCAGCCGTTGATGAACGGAATCATCATCGACCCAAAGATCACAAACGGCAAAAGCCCGGCCCGCAGGCTGCGCAGCTTGTCGCCCAGCGTGATCTGCGCGCGCTCTTCGACGGTCAAAGCCGGGCCAAGTGCGGGCTGGAACCAGCAGCGCACCGCGATGTAAAGGATGAACATCCCGGCCATGATCAGCCCCGGCACCAGCCCCGCCAACCACAGTTCCGACACCGGCGCACGGGCGATCATGGCATACAGCACAAGCACAACTGACGGCGGAATCAGGATCCCAAGCGACGATCCCGCCTGAATGACCCCGGTCACCATTCGCTTGTCATACCCGCGCCGCAGCAGTTCGGGCAGCGCGATGGTTGACCCGATCGCCATACCCGCCACCGACAACCCGTTCATCGCCGAAATCAGCACCATCAGCAGGATGGTCCCGATCGCAAGTCCGCCGCGCACCCGCCCGAACCAGATGTGGAACATGCGGTACAGGTCATCGGCCAGACGGCTTTCGCTCATCACATAGCCCATGAAGACGAACATCGGCAGCGACAGCAGCGGATACCACTTCATCAGCTTCATCGCCGCTGAAAACCCCAGGGTATGCCCGCCGGTGCCCCACAGCGTCATCGACGCCAGCACCGCGACAAAACCAATGATGCCGAATACCCGCTGCCCGGTCATCATCATCAGCAACATGGTCGAAAACATCAACGCGGCGATCATCTCATAGGGCATCGGATGGCTCCCCACGGATGGTTGCAATGTCACGGATCAGCGCGGAAATGGCCTGCAGCAGCATCAACGTGAACCCGATCAGCATCACCAGTTTGATCGGCCACATGTAGGGTCGCCATGCGGTGGGGCTGCGTTCCAGCCGCCCCAGCGCCGGCACCAGTCCGTCGCCCCACTTCAGCCCAAGCGAATAGCTGAAACTGTCCCACGCGCCCCAGATCAGGACGCACAGATAGAACATGACCGCGAACACGGTGAAGCCATCCCACCATGCCTTTCGCACCGCAGACTGCGGTGCATAGAAAAGGTCCATGCGCACATGCGATCCCATTTGCATCGCGTAGGGGCCGCCCAAAACATAGTAGGCCACCATCACGAACTGGGCCAGTTCCAGCGTCCACAGGGACGGATTGAAAAACGCCTTGGAAATGGACGACCACATAAGAACGGCCATCAGCGCGAACAAAAGGTACATGGCAGCCCGACCGATGCCATAGTTCATGCGGTCGACGTTGCGGGCAAAGGCCATGGCTGTGTGCATCATCAGATCAACCCGCCCGCGCCATGCCAAGACCGTCCACCGCCGCTGTGATAACCGGCCCCAGTATATCGGCCATCGCTTCCTGTGTCTGCACTGTGGCGATCAGGTCGTTGCGCACCTCCAACATCGCATTGGGCAAGCCATAGGGCGTCGCCTGTATCCGCAACGTATGGGTGACATCATCTGCCGCAGAATAGGGGGCGTTCAGGGCCGACCGCAGGCTGGTCTGGTCCAGTGCCTGCCGCAGGATGTTGCGCGACAGTTCGTCGTCGGCGTCGTGGATCACCCCGAACTCGACCAACCGTGGCTTGCCGAAATAGACCGGGGTAAAGCTGTGGATCGTCACCACCACCGGCGCCATGCCCAGCGCCACCCTGTCCATGAGCAGCGCGTGCAGACCTGCGTGAAACGGAACATAGATCGCGGCCGTGCGCCGCGCGCGCTCTTGCGGTGTGATCACGGCATTCCCGGGGATGTCATAGGTTTCTGACCGCGCCGGCATCGCTCCTGGCATGTTTGGCGCGCGATTGCAGTCATAGACCAACCGGCTGACCGGCGCGTGGACCAAGACCGCATCCAGCCGCGCCGCCAGTCCGCGTGCAAGGCCGATCGCGCCCGGGTCCCACGCCACATGTGCGTTCTTTTGATCTGTCGACAGGCCCAGATCGCCCCATGGCGCCGGAAAGGCGTTCGCGGCATGTTCGCACACCAACACGACCCGCCCCCGTGCGCCGGGATTTTCGATCACCGGGGCAAAAATCCCCGGCGCTGTCTGGTCTGTGTCCACCTGCATCAAACCGAGTCATCCAACGCTGTTCAGCCAAAGATTCACTTGTCCAATGGCGTTCTGTCAAGAATTTTTCTTTTGCACATTTTCTGTTACAATGTTTTCTGTTTCGTACAGAAACGCGCAGATCGCCGCAAGTTTGAGGGGCAAATGGACGACCCAGGTTCCATCGAAGGCCGGATGCGCGCTGCTTTGCCCGAAATGACGCGGGCAGAACGGCAACTGGCGACCCATGTGCTGCGCCACTATCCGGTGGCGGCCCTGGGGTCGATCACCGCATTGGCAAAAGCGTCCGAAGTGTCGACCCCCACAGTGGTCCGGCTGGTGCAAAAGCTGGGCTTCAAGGGCTATCCCGACTATCAGCACGCCGTCCGGGCCGAGGTCGAGGCGATGCTGATCTCTCCGCTGGCCAAACATGACCGATGGGCGGGCGGCGTGCCCGACACCCACATCCTGAACCGCTTTGCCGATGCCGTGGTCGCCAACCTGCAAGCGACGCTTGGCCAGATCGACCATGCGGAATTCGATGCCAGCGCCGCCCTGCTGGCTGATCCGGCGCGGCAGGTTTTCGCGATAGGCGGCCGCATCACACACGCCTTGGCCGACTACTTTGTCACTTTGATGAAGGTGGTGCGGCCGGATGTGACCATCTTGTCAGATATGTCGAATACCTGGCCCCCCGGGATTTTGGATATGAAACCGGGCGATGTGCTGGTGGTGTTCGATATCCGCCGCTATGAAAACTCGGTCCTGCAGCTGGTCGAACTTGCCGTGGAACAAGGCGCGCAGGTCATCTTGAACACGGACCGCTGGGTGTCGCCCGCCGCGACACATGCCCGCCACACCTTGTGCTGCCACATCGAGGCGCCATCGGCCTGGGATTCAACGGTATCGATCCTGGTCCTGGTGGAAACCCTGCTGGCAGCCGTTCAGGGT
>JAUSPL010000088.1 GCA_030656535.1 Gemmobacter sp. | reverse complement strand
CATGCACCCAACCCCACAGTCAGCCCGAGGGCGTAGACCGCAAAAGCCTGTTTCATCATCTGTCCTTCTGAGGCTTATACGCCCCTTGCTGCTCTTGTGGCAGTATTAAGGCGAATTGTGGCAAAATTTGGATGATGTCGGAAGGGCTGCAAAAAAGGCAGACAGGGCAACAAAAAACCCCGGGAAATCCGGGGTTCATGTCGGTCGGTTGTGTGGAAAATGCTCAGGCGGTCTTGGCTGACTTGGCGCTGAACAGGCTTGCAATGCGCGACGTGATCGAGACGATACCATCGCGAATGAACTCGGCACGGGCAATGCGGGCATCCTGCATGATCTGTGCCATCTGCTGCGAGTCGATATGGGTGATCGGGGTCATGGCGTGTATCCTTGCTTTCAATCTATCTCGTCCTTGCTGATCAAGGTAGGCCTCGCAGACCCCAACCACAACCGCCTATGCTGCAGGGCAGCTATGTGATTTCTGCAACGCAGCATCAAGAACCGCCGTACCGCGGGCGCTGTCCCGTCGGGAACCCAGCTTGATTAGTTAGCGCTATCAACGTATGACCATCTCAACCAAAGTTGCCTTGCACGAGGAAAACCATGGCTTTGCACCCAATGATCGCTACCGTCACTGACCGCATTCGCCAGCGGTCCCAGCCGACACGGTCGGCCTATCTGGACCGGCTTGCCAAGGCCGCAGAGGCCGGGCCCGCCCGTGCGCATCTGTCGTGCTCCAATCAGGCCCATGCCTATGCGGCCACCGGACCGGACAAGGCGGCGATGGCTCAGGCGCGCGTGCCCAACATCGGGATCGTGACCGCCTACAACGATATGCTGTCGGCACATCAGCCCTTTGAGACCTATCCCGATCGGATCCGCGCAGCCGCCCGGGCCGCCGGGGCCACAGCGCAAGTTGCAGGTGGCGTGCCCGCGATGTGTGACGGGGTGACCCAAGGCCAACCGGGGATGGAACTGTCCTTGTTTTCGCGGGACGTGATCGCGTTGTCGGCGGGTGTTGCGATGAGCCACAACTGCTTTGACGCAGCCCTGTGGCTGGGGGTCTGCGACAAGATCGTGCCCGGGTTGGTCATGGCAGCCGCGACCTTTGGCCATGTGCCCGCGGTTTTTGTGCCGGCAGGTCCGATGACCAGCGGCCTGCCCAACGATGAAAAGGCCAAGGTCCGCCAGCGCCATGCCACCGGCCAAGCCACGCGCGAAGAACTGATGGCAGCGGAAATGGGGTCTTACCACGGCCCCGGCACCTGCACCTTTTACGGCACCGCCAACACCAACCAGATGCTGATGGAGTTCATGGGCCTGCACTTGCCCGGGGCTGCGTTCATCAACCCCGGCACCCCCTTGCGCGAGTCGATGACCGATGCGGCGGTTGCGCGGGCGGCGGCGATCACCGCCTTGGGCAGTGACTATCGCCCGGCAGGTCGCATTCTGGACGAACGCGCCTTTGTCAACGGCATGGTCGGGTTGATGGCGACAGGCGGGTCCACCAACCTCGTGCTGCACCTGCCTGCAATGGCGCGGGCGGCAGGGGTGTTGCTGGATTTGCAGGACTTTGCCGATATTTCTGCGGCCGTGCCGCTGATGGCGCGGGTTTACCCCAATGGGCTGGCCGATGTGAACCATTTCCATGCGGCAGGCGGAATCGCCTATCTGATCTCGGAACTGCTGGACGCGGGTTTGCTGCATGAGGACGTGATGACCGTTGCAGGCGACAGTCTGCGCGCTTACGCGACAGAGCCCAAATTGCACGGCGACCGGGTGGTCTGGGAACCGGGACCCCGCGCCAGCCTGAACGAAAAGATCGTCCGCCCGGTCGCCACGCCATTTGCTGCCACGGGCGGGATGGTGCAGCTTGCGGGAAATCTGGGCCGCGCGGTGGTCAAGGTGTCATCGGTGCCCGCAGACCGCCATGTGATCGAGGCCCCGGCACGGGTGTTCCACGATCAGGCCGCGGTCAAGTCGGCGTTCCAGCGCGGCGAATTCACCGCGGATGTGGTCGTTGTGGTGCGCTTTCAGGGCCCACGCGCCAACGGCATGCCGGAACTGCACGCCCTGACCCCTGTGCTGGCTGTGCTGCAAGACCGTGGCTACCGGGTCGCACTGGTGACCGACGGGCGCATGTCGGGGGCCAGTGGCAAGGTGCCCGCCGCGATCCACGTGTCGCCCGAGGCAGCATCTGGCGGTCCTTTGGCCCGCGTGCGCGACGGCGATCTGATCCGAGTCGACGCCGTGACGGGCCGGATCGAGGTTTTGGCCGAAGGCTTTGACGACAGGGACCCGGTGACGGCGGATCTGTCGGGCAATTCGTTCGGCATTGGCCGTGAACTGTTCAGCCTGTTTCGCGAAAACGCCGGGTCGTCAACCGACGGTGCCTGCGCGATCTTGTAGCGCCGCCAGATGACGGCACAGGGCACCAGCCCTCGGTCGTCGTCATCCTGATCCTGGTGTCGTTTGATCCGGTGCCTGGTCTTTACGCACCGGCGTCATCAGACCGCGCTCGGTCACGATCAGATCCAGCGGTTGATCCGTGGGCTCGGTGGGCACTGCGTCCACTTGCTGGGCGGCAAAGGCGAACCCGATGGCAACCACAGGGCCTGCCGCGCGCAACCGTTGCAGCGTGCGGTCGTAAAACCCACCGCCATAGCCCAGCCGGTAACCGCGCGCGTCAAACGCAAGCAACGGCACGATCAACACTTGTGGCAAAACCCAATCGCCCGCTGCCGGAACCAACGCACCAAACGCGCCCGGGATCATCGCAGCGTCTGGCGTCCAGACGCGAAACGCCAACGGCTGCCCCTTGGCCTTGATCACCGGTATGCCCACAGGTCCGATATGCCGGGCCATCGCGCACAAGGGGTCGATTTCGGTCCGCATCGGCATATACCCGGCCAGCACCTGCCCCTTGAACGGCGCCAGGGCCGTTGACAAGTGGTCAGCAGCAGACCCCTGCCCGGCGTCAAATGCCTGCTTTCTGACCAGAAATGCGGCCTTGCGCGCCCCCGCCTTTACGGCAGCGAGGTCTATAGCAGAACCCATGACGCCAGCCCCAGAAAGGTGAAGAAAGCCACGATATCGGTCATCGTCGTCACCAGCGGCCCCGAGGCCAGCGCCGGGTCGATCCCGAACCGTTCCAGCCCAATCGGCACCATGATCCCTGCAAAAGCCGCAGACACCAGTGTCAGGAACAAGGCGATGCCGATCACGACGGCCAGCATCGGCACACCGAACCAGACGCCCGTGATGGTCGCCAGAATCCCCCCGAACAGCAACCCGTTCAGCGCACCCACGGCAACCTCGCGCCGGACAACCCGCAAGGCGTTCTGCGCGGTCAGATCGCGCGTCGCCAACGCCCGCACCGTCACAGCCATGGACTGCGACCCCGCATTGCCCCCCATCGAGGCCACGACCGGCATAAGGACCGCCAGCGCCACCATCTGTTCAATGGAATCCGCAAAGAAGACGATGACACGCGACGCAAGGATCGCCGCAAACAGATTGACGCACAGCCACACGGCGCGGCCCTTCAGCGTGGCCA
>JAUSPL010000080.1 GCA_030656535.1 Gemmobacter sp. | reverse complement strand
TGCCCAGCGGCAAGAGTATATGTGATACCTCGATACCCGGAACCGCGTCCGGATCGGCGTGGCGCCAGCGCGGATTGCGGTCCTTGTCGATGATCGCCGCGCGGACACCTTCCAGAAAGTCGGACTGCTCCATCGCGCGGTGGGTATAGCGGTATTCAAGCCCCAGCGCCGTGCGGATATCAGGCGTATCCCCCAGCCGGTGCAGCATTTCGACCGTGCAGGCCATCGAAAAAGGCGCATTGCGGGTCAGGGTCTTAAGCGTGTCGCGGGCAAACTCGCTGTCGTCTCCTTGCAAGGACCGAAAGATATCGCTGACGGTTTCGCCCGCGAAATGTGCGTCGATGCTTTCGCGCAGCGGGGCCAGCTTGCCGGGGGGCGGGGTGGCGCCGGTCAGTTCGGCACGCCCGGATTCCATCATGGCGCTTTTGGCTGCGTCCCACTCGACCTCGGGCAGGAACACATCGGCAAAGCCGGCCAATATCGCATCCGCAGGCCCCATTCTTGTGCCGGTGGTGCCCAGATATTCGCCCATCCGCCCCGGAGCATGGGCCAGCAACATGGTGCCACCCACATCAGGGATCAGCCCGATCCCGCATTCCGGCATGGAAACCTGCGATGACTCACCCACGATGCGCAAACCGGCGTGGCAGCCAACGCCAACCCCGCCGCCCATGACAAAGCCATGCAAGAAGGCGACCGTGGGTTTGGGGAACTCGAATATCTGCGCGTTCATGCGGTATTCGTCGCGCCAGAACTTGCGCCCGTAGTCGTAATCGCCGCGCAACCCGGTGGCGTACATTTCTGCGATGTCACCACCGGCGCAAAAAGCGCGCGGACCCAGCGCGTCGAACATGACCAGATCAACAGCCGGGTCATCGCGCCAAGCAATCAGGGCCGCGTCGATCGCCATGCACATGTCATAAGACAACGCGTTCAGCGCCTGTGGTCGGGTCAGCGTGATGCGCCCGGCGCGCCCTTCGATGCGGATGTCGATATCGCTCATGCCCGGTCCGCCAGCATCTGGCGGGACACGATCATCCGCATGATCTCATTGGTGCCTTCCAGGATCTGGTGGACCCGCAGGTCACGCACGATCTTTTCGATGCCATAATCCGCCAGATAGCCGTAGCCGCCGTGCAATTGCAGGCACTGGTTGGCGACGTCAAATGCGACGTCGGTCACGTAAAGCTTGGCCATCGCGCAGAACTTGGTCGCGTCGCGTGCGCCGGTATCCAGCTTCCACGCCGCTTGCCGCAAGAAGATGCGCGCCGATTGCAGCTTGACCTCGCAGTCAGCCAACCGGAATTGCAGCGCCTGAAACTGGTCGATGGGTTTGCCGAACGCGCGACGTTCGCCCATGTAGGTCAGCGTCTGGTCCAGCGCCGCTTGTGCGCCCCCCAGCGCACTGGCCGCGATGTTCAACCGCCCGCCGTCCAGCCCCGCCATCGCATAGGAAAACCCGCGGCCTTCTTCGCCGATACGGTTGTCCAGCGGCACCAGGCAGTCATCAAACTGCACCTGCGCGGTGGGTTGCGACCGCCAGCCCATCTTGTCCTCCAGCCCGCCGAACGACAGGCCGGGTGATCCGTCCTCGACGATCAGGGTGGAAATGCCCTTGGGACCGTCGTCGCCGGTGCGGCACATCACGATATAGACGTCAGAATAGCCCCCGCCGGAAATGAACGCCTTGGTGCCGTTCAGGGTGTAGCCTTCGTTTGTCTTGTGGGCGCGGGTTCGCAGCGCGGCAGCATCCGACCCTGACCCCGGCTCTGTCAGGCAATAGGAAAACACCTTGTACATGCTGCAAATGGCAGGCAGCCATTTGGCCTTGACCTCGGGCGAGCCGAATTTGTCGATCATGCCGCCACACATGTTGTGGATCGACAAGAACGAGCCGACCGACGGGCAGGCCATCGCCAGCGCCTCGAACACCAGCGTGGCATCCAGCCGCGTCAGCCCCGATCCGCCAAAGTCATCAGACACATAGATCCCGCCCAGACCCAGTTCGGCCACCTTGGGCCACAGGTCTTTCGGGATCGTTCCTGCCTTTTCCCAGTCGCGGGCAAAGGGCGCGATGTGGTCTTGCCCAAAGGCGTGGGCCATATCGAATATGGCCTGCTGTTCCTCGCTCAGTGCGAAATCCATGCTTCCTCCTCCCAAGGCAACGAACTGGATGTCTGATGGTCGTGTCTTGCGCGTGGGCGCAAGAAAACGCCCCGGCCCATTGCTGGGCCGGGGCGTCTGATCGGGTCAGGTGCTCTGGAAGTTCAGAACAGCGCCTTCCTTGATGCCGCTGGGCCAACGGGCCGTCACGGTCTTGGTGCGGGTATAGAAGCGGAACGAATCCGGGCCGTGCTGGTTCAGGTCGCCAAAGCCCGACTTTTTCCAGCCGCCAAAGGTGAAATAGGCCAGCGGAACCGGGATCGGCACGTTGATACCAACCATGCCGACGTTGATGCGTGCGGCAAAGTCACGCGCGGTGTCGCCATCGCGGGTAAAGATTGCCGTGCCGTTGCCGTATTCGTGGTCCATCGCCATCTGGACGGCTTCGTCATAGGTCTTGGCACGAACCATCGACAGCACCGGGCCAAAGATCTCGGTCTTGTAGATGTCCATGTCGGTGGTGACGTGGTCGAACAGATGCGGGCCAACGTAGAAGCCGTTCTCATAACCTTGCAGGCTGAAGTTGC
>JAUSPL010000070.1 GCA_030656535.1 Gemmobacter sp. | reverse complement strand
ATCGCGCTGATTTTCTCTTGCGCCTTGGCAACGTCTTCCTGGCTTTTGCGGATCTGTGCGTCGAAATCGGCCATCCTGCCCTCCATCCGGCAATCGTTATTGAAATCAATTGGGGATGTTATGACAAAATACATCCCTTGCGTCACCCGCTTTTGCATACTTTTCCCCCGTTGCAGCGGATCAAAATCAGGGGCAGTCTGCGGACATGACTGAAGCACGCATCCTCTCCGAAATCACCGCACGCCGCGATTCACTGATCGCGCTGACGCAAGACCTCATCCGCATCCCGACGTTGAACCCGCCGGGACGCAATTACCGGGAAATATGTGACTACCTGGCCGCGCGGTTGGGGACAGAGTTCAAGATAGAGTTCATCCGTGCCCATGGTGCACCGGGAGATTCAGAGACCTACCCACGCTGGAACCTTTTGGCCCGACGCGACGGCACAGCCGCGGGCGAATGTGTTCATTTCAACAGCCACCATGACGTGGTTGAGGTCGGTCACGGCTGGACGCGCGATCCGTTCGGCGGGGAACTGCACGACGGCAAGATCTACGGGCGCGGCGCCTGTGACATGAAGGGCGGGCTTGCGGCGTCGATCATCGCGGCCGAGGCGTTCATTGCGGCTTGTCCCGACTTCAAGGGCGCCATCGAAATCAGCGCCACGGCCGACGAGGAATCTGGCGGATTCGGCGGTGTGGCCTACATGGCGGAGCGGGGCTATTTCGACCCGGCGCGCGTACAACACGTCATCATTCCCGAGCCTTTGCACAAGGACCGTATCTGTCTTGGCCATCGGGGTGTCTGGTGGGCCGAGATCGAAACCAAGGGCCGAATCGCGCATGGGTCGATGCCGTTCCTGGGCGATTCCGCGATCCGGCACATGGGCGCTGTGCTGCATGAGATGGAGACCGCGCTATACCCGATGCTGACCGGAAAATACACGGCGATGCCGGTGATCCCGGAAGGCGCCCGGCAATCCACGATGAACATCAATTCGGTCCATGGTGGCGAGGCGGAACCCGAAGAGGGTTATACCGGCTTGCCTGCACCCTGCGTTGCGGACCGGTGCCGTATCATCATTGACCGTCGATTCTTGATCGAAGAGTCGATCGGCGACGTGAAGGACGAGATAACCGCGCTGATGGAGCGGGTAAAAGCGCAGCGCCCGACCTTTCAATATGACATCCGGGATCTGTTCGAGGTCCAGCCCAGCATGACCGACAAAGATGCACCAGTGGTGCGTACTGTCGCCGGGGCTATTGAAAAGGTGCTTGGAAAACATGCCGAGTATGTTGTTTCGCCGGGCACCTATGACCAAAAGCACATTGATCGCATCGGCAAGCTGAAAAACTGCATTGCCTATGGTCCCGGGGTTCTGGACCTTGCACACCAGCCCGACGAATGGGTGGGTGTCGATGATATGATGGACAGCGCCAAGGTGATGGCGCTGACCCTTAAAGAACTGTTGCTCTAGCGGCGAAAGACCGCAACCACACGTCCAGGAGAGGTAATAATGTTGAACCGCCTTAAACTTTCGGTCGCCGCACTTGCGCTGATGACCGGCGCTGCCATGGCCGCACAGACCACGATCACCATCGGCATGCAGCTGGAGCCACCGAACCTTGACCCAACGTCGGGTGCTGCTGCCGCAATTCGCGAAGTGACCTATGCCAACATCTATGAAGGTCTGACACGGTTCGGGCCTGATGGTTCGGTTCACCCTGCGCTGGCCGAAAGCTGGACGGTGTCTGACGATGGCAAGGTCTGGACGTTCAAGCTGCATTCCGGCGTCAAGTTCCACGACGGCACTGACATGACAGCCGAAGACGTGGTTTTCACACTGGACCGTGCCCGTGCGGCGGACAGCACCAACGCGCAAAAACAGCTGTTCGCCGGGATCGAGTCGGTCGAAGCCGTTGACCCCACCACCGTCAGGGTGACGCTGACTGCCCCGAACGGAAACTTTGGGTTCAACATGGCCTGGGGTGACGCGGTCATCATGGCGCCGGAATCGGTTGCGACCAACGCAACCCAGCCTGTGGGGACTGGACCTTTCAAACTGGGGACCTGGGCGCAGGGCGACCGGATCGAAATCGTGGCAAACCCCGATTACTGGGGCACCAAACCCGTATTGACCGAAGTGACCTTCAAGTTCATTTCCGATCCGACAGCGGCCTTTGCCGCCATGATGGCCGAGGACATAGACGCCTTCCCGGTCTATCCGTCTCCGGAAACGCTGGCGCAGTTTCAGTCCGATCCACGGTTTTCGGTGATCGTTGGCTCGACCGAGGGTGAAACCATTCTGGGGATGAACAACAAGTCCGGTCAATTGTCGGATGTGCGGGTGCGCAAGGCAATTGCCCATGCGATCAACCGCAAGGAGCTTATCGACGGCGCGATGTTCGGCTATGGCACGCCCATTGGCACCCATTTTGCACCGCATAACCCCGACTATGTCGATCTGACCAGCCTGTCGGCCTATGACCCTGAATTGTCCAAGAAACTGCTGGCAGAAGCTGGTGTGTCGGGGTTGAAGCTGCGTCTGCATCTTCCGCCGCCCAGCTATGCCCGGCGTGGCGGCGAAATCATCGCCTCGCAATTGCGTGCCGTGGGGATCGAGACCGAGATCATCAACGTCGAATGGGCCCAGTGGCTGGAACAGGTGTTCAAGGGCAAGGATTTTGACCTGACCATCATCAGCCACGTCGAACCTGCCGACATCAATATCTATGCGCGGCCTGACTACTACTTTCAGTATGGCAAGCCAGAGTTCATAGCCCTCATGGACAAGCTTGGTGTCACCACTGACGCTGCTGCGCGTAGCGATCTGGTAAAACAGGCGCAAACGATGATCGCCGAGGACTACGTCAATGGCTATCTGTTCCAGTTGCCCAAAACCGGCGTCGCCAATGCCAAGATCAAGGGTCTGTGGGAAAATTCGCCCGCACCAGCCTATGACATGACAGCCGTATACTGGGAAGATTGATCCATTTGTTCTGATTGCGCGGCCGGGTTGTTCCCGGCCGCGCTTTCTTTTGCAAGGAGGACGCAATGACACACCTGATCCAACTGACCAGGGACGGCTGCGTGCCCGAGGTCTCGCGCCCTGATCCAGACCGGGTTCTGTCGGGTGATCCGGTACATACGACCTGGAACCTTGAAGCCCGTGGGGCGACGTGGGCCGGGGTGTGGCAATCCACGCCCGGTTGCTGGCGGGTCGAGTATGATGAGTGGGAATACGTCCGCATCCTGGAAGGCCATTCGGTGCTGACCGATGAGGCAGGCTGTGAAACACACCTTCGGGCTGGCGATTCCTGGGTCATCCGGCCCGGCTTTAGCGGGACGTGGACAGTGCTTGAAACCACGGTGAAAGAGTACGTCATCGTTGAATGACAAACGGCGCGGAAGGCCCCGCGCCGTTTGTCGTGGTGTTTATTGCAAAGGCAGTCAGCCGTCGATGATTTCAGGCTCTTCTGGCTGCGGGCCTTCAATTTCCAGACTTTCGGCCTGCGTCCGTACCCGGACCGTGCTTCCGGTCGGGACCCGTTCGTAAAGGTCGATGATGTCCTGGTTGTAAAGCCGGATACAACCCGCCGACGTCGCGCGCCCGATCGAGGTATAGTCCCCGGTTCCGTGGATACGGTACATCGTGTCGCGGTTGCCGCGATACAGATAAAGCGACCGCGCACCCAAGGGGTTCTTTGGCCCGGGTTCCATCCCGCCAGCCAAGTCGGCGTACAGTTCCGGTTGGGTGCGGATCATGTTGGCCGTAGGTGTCCAATAGGGCCATTCCGCCTTGCGGCCAACATAGCTGCCACCGCGCATCGCACGCCCTTCGCGGCCCACGGCGACGCGATACCGTATGGCTGTGCCGCCTTCTTCGACCAGGTAAAGGACCTTGGCGTATGGGTCGACGACGATGGTGCCGGGACGTTCGGATCCGGCATAGGCAACCTGTGCCTTGCGGTTTTGTGCGGGCACATACCTTTCTGGCACAGCATCGATGGTGAAACCGGCTTCTTCGATCACCCCATAGCCTGCCACCTCAGGCGTGGTTGTGGGCGGCGGGGCTGCGCAGGCGGCCAAGGTTGCGAAAAGGGCGATCGCCATGGTACGGCGCAACAGTGTGGTGGCAAATGAACGTGGGGTCAAAGCAAGGATTCCTCTGTCCGGTGCACCCGATCGTGACGCAGGGTACTTGAGGTTCCCTTGCCGCATGCAGGCCGCAAAAGGTCAAGCCTGTCGGGCCGCTGCGGCAAAAATATCCAAGGAGCGTGGTCTAAAGGATGATGCCGGATCAAGGGACAGGCATTGGCGGCTGCCCGGTCAATACCTCGGCCCCGTTTTCCATCACGATCACCACGTCGGTGGCGTAGTGACCTCCGCGAGTCGTCGTTTCTAGTGCGCCAAGGCTCAGGACCATTCCGACCTCCAATGCGGTGTCATTGTCGGCGCGCAGATCAAGCCCCGCCTCGCGCACCAGCATGGACCCGGTCAGGCCGACTGAATGACCCAACGCGCCCGGGGCCTCGGTGCCATACAGCGCGGCCAACTCGGCGCAGGTCACGCCGGGGCGGATGGCGGCCAGAACGGCGCGCTGGCGGTCCGTGCGCGACAGATCTTGCTGGTCGGCCCCCATGACAAAGCTGCGTGACACCGGGACGGCGTACCCGGCAATCATCGCGAGGCAGGTCACGTTCACCGGGTCATGGGCCTTGATCTTGCGTGGGGCCTGCCTTGTCCAGATGCCATCAGTTCCGGGACCGGACTGCACCCAGACATGGCCCCCTGTCGGCGCAAGGTCGGGGAACTGCCGTGCGGTCCGGGTACAAAGTGTCTCACGCCCGAGGTGTTCAAGATCGACCGCCCGTGCGCCAGCCCTCAGCGCGGCGCCGACCGCGTCCTGCGCAGCTTGCGCAATCGCGACGCCCGACTGGATCAATGACAGTTCGGCATCGGATTTGACCAGCCGTTGCGTGCGGGTCGCAGGGGCGATATCCATCCCGCGCTTTGGGCGCAGAAAATGGGTCATCATGTCGGCCTGCACCATGGTCATGCTGTCGGCCTCGACCCCAATCGCCTTGTCCGGACCTGTCACATGGGCAACCGCCCGCCAGAACCGATCTCGTCCGTGGTCGTCATGCACAACCGCTTCAAACGGGCTGCTTTGCAACGCGGTAAGGCCGGCATAGGCGGCAGTGACGACCACGGCATCAAGCGCTGTCACGACCACCCCCTGGGCCCGGCCAAAGGCACCCGGCAGAAGCCCGCCCCAATAGCCCCCCCCCGGCCCCGAAGTCAGCACGATCGCATCCAGACCGTGGAGGTCCAGTATGTCGCGCAGACCCTCCAGCCGGGCCTCATACTCCTCTGGCGAAAAAGCCAGGGCTTTGTCGGTGCTGTGCCGGGTGAAGATCGGGTCCTGCATGGCGCCCCCCTTTTTGTGGCGGTGAACAGCGTGCCAGCGGCACGGCGTCAGAAATTACAATATCCCGCGCAGGCGCAACTGGCGCTCTCGGTACAGGGTGAACAGGCCCGACCCGACGACGATCAGCGCGCCGAGGATCGTCCAGACATCCGGCGCCTCATCAAAGACCAAAGCGGCCAGGATTACGGCCCAGATCAGTGCAGTGTACCGGAACGGCGCGGTAAAGCCGATATCCCCGACCCGCATCACCATTATGATGAACAGGTATCCGGTTACCACGAAAACTGCTGCGGCCGCGATCAGAATGGCGGCCTTCAGGGGCACAGGCTGCCACGCCTGCTGCGTGGACAGAACCAAGCCCAGCAAGGTCACGGACGTTGCAGCCCAGAATGCGACCGTCACCGAGGGCACACTGCGGGCCAACCGTCTTGTGGACAGATCGCGCCCGACGACCAGGCAGACCGACAACAATGCCACTAGGGACCATTGGTCGAACCCGGTTGTGCCTGGGCGAATGATGACCAGCACCCCGGCCAGTCCGGCACAGATCGCAGTCATCCGCCGCCAGCCCAATGGCTCTCGAAAGAATAATGCGGCGCCTAGCGTGACCGCCAATGGCATCACCTGCATCACTGACGTCAGGTTGGCAA
>JAUSPL010000069.1 GCA_030656535.1 Gemmobacter sp. | reverse complement strand
GGCCCATCCGAGGTGCAGGAGACGACGCAGGCCTTCAACCGGATGAAGGACCGTCTGACCCGTTTCGTCAACGAACGCACGCATATGCTCGCCGCCCTGAGCCACGACTTGCGCTCGCCCCTGACCGCCATGCGCTTGCGGATCGAGATGCTTGATGAAACCGAAGACAGCCTCCGGCTGAAAGCGCTGGTCGAGGAAATGCAGGCCATGGTCGAGGCCACGCTGGAATTTGCGCGAGGGGTCGTAAAGGCGGAGCCTCCCTCCGACGTCGACCTTGCAGCACTGCTCGCCGATCTGGTTGGCGATGCCGGCGGGAACAAGGCGACCCTTGCCCCGTCCCCGCCCCTGCCCGTTGTCATCCGCGCCCATGCGCTGAACCGCGCGCTGCGCAACCTGATCGACAACGCGGTTCGATACGGCGGCGTGGCCCTGCTGACGTTGACGCAAGAACCCGGAATGGCCGTCATCACCATCGCAGACAAGGGCCCGGGACTGCCCGAAGATCAGCTTGAGGCTGTCTTTGAACCCTTCGTGCGCCTTGAAGTATCCCGCAGCCGCGATACAGGTGGCGTCGGTCTGGGCCTTGCCATCGCCCGGACCATCATTCAGGCTCATGGCGGGACCGTGGTCCTGCGCAACCGCGAGGCAGGGGGCGTTGAGGCGGTCGTGCATTTGCCAACTGGCTAGGCTTGCGGATTTCGCAGACTGCTGGCCATCGACAAAGTCGAACGTTACGTCCTTGGCCTATCCTCTGCGGGCGCGCGGCTTTCAGGCGGCAGCATAGCTGGTGAAGGTCGTGGCGCTGCCATCCTTCCCTATCAGGATCACGTCATAGGCCTCGCGCTCCGCTTCCGGACCCATGCCAGGCGAGCCGTAGGGCATGCCCGGAACCGCGAGGCCGATGGCAACGGGCCGCTGCGAAAGCAGCCGGCGGATATCGGCGGCGGGCACATGGCCTTCCAGCACATACCCATCGATGGTCGCAGTATGGCAAGATGCAAGATTCTCCGGAATGCCCTGCTCACGCTTGTAAACCTCGAGCGCTTCGATATTGCGTTCTTCAAAGCTGACCGGAAAGCCATTGTCCCGCAGGTGGCTTATCCACGCGTTGCAACAGGGGCAGCCGGGGTCCTTTACGACGTGGATCGGGGGAAGTGCCTGCGCATGCACAGGCACAGCCTTCATCAATCCGAACGCAGTCCCCGTCACGAGAAACGTTCTTCTGGTTGCGATCATTGCGAAAACCCTCCAATTGTTGTGAGGTATATCGGCTTTGTTGACGTCCATGACATCACAATTCCGATGCTTTTGCGGCATGACATTTTTGGCGCAGAAGCCAGCGCCGAAATGCACCTACTGAAACAGCTCAGAGCTTTGCCTGAACCGTCTTGCCCTCGGGGTCGGCCAACTGGACAGGCGATTGGTCGGCCTCCGGCACGGCTACCTCGGTGTCGCCCGACAGAATGTCCGCCGTTGCGGGCACAAGTGGCGTTCGGACCGGCGCTGTTCCATGATGACCGGGATCAACTCGCGGGCGACGAAGGGAAAAGTGATGAACAGTGTGGCCAGCACGATACCGGGCACCGCAAAGACGACTGGAAAGCCATTCGCGACCAGCCACGCCCCAAGCGCAGAGTTTGCGCCGAACATCAGCATGAACAAAAGGCCCGCCACGACGGGCGACACAGAAAACGGCAGGTCAATCAGGGTGATGACCCATGCCTTGCCACGCCAGTCGAACTTGGTGATTGCCCAAGCGGCAGCAATTCCGAACGCCGCGTTCAGCGGCGCGGTTGTTGCTGCCACCAACAGCGTCAGCCGGATCGCCGCCTGCGCGTCGGGTTCGGACAGGGAGGCCACTGCAAAAGCCCAGCCGCGCCGCAGCGCTTCGTCAAACACAGCAATCAGGGGCGCAAGCAGCAGCACCGTAAGAACGACGAGGCAGAGCGCAATGAGCGCCCACTTCACCATCGTGGGTTCTGTAGTCGCCGGGCGAAACGCGCGGGGGCGAGCGGGGATGGTCAGGGTATCGGTCATGGTGTCCTCCGTCACACCGCGCCCATGCGGCGGCGGCTCCATATCTGGATGAGGTTGATGGCCAGCAGCAGCGCGAAGGAGATCGTCAGCATGGCGATGGCAATGGCGACTGCGCTGTCATAGTCGAACTCTTCCAGCCTGATGACGATCAGCAAGGGTGCGCTGCCCGCTGCACAGTCGAACGTTTGATGCGCGCCCTCGGGATCAAGGGCGTGGTTCGCGGCAAAAAGGTCATCACAACGAACCCGGATACGTCTCTGCCGTGCCCGGAAGACATCGGCGTTTTTCGCAGAAAAGAGCGCCTTTGGTGAATCGGCTGTTCATGGCGGATCGGCCAAACAAGCTATGGGTTTCAGATGTTACCTATGTGCCTACACGGTCCGGGACGGTTTATGTGGCGTTCGTGATCGACGTCTTTGCACGTCGGATCGTGGGTTGGCGCGCCGCAACTTCGAGGAAGACACAGTTTGTGATCGACGCGCTGGACCAAGCAATCTGACAAAGAAAAATTCCTGATAACAATAGCTTGATCTGCCATTCGGGCCGCGGATCGCAATACCTGCCCATCAAGTATACTGAACGGCTGGCCGAAGCCAAAACCGATCTTTCAGTCGGCCCAGTCGGTGACGCCTAAGACAACGCCCTGACCGAGTGCGTCATCGGCCTGTTCAAGACCGAGGTGATCAACCAGATCGGCCTATGGAAATCGATGCGCGAGGTCGAATGGGAAACCCTGAAGTGGCCTTGCGGGGATGCACGCATCGCCTACCGGCTAATAGGTCGATTGGTATAACAACCGCCGCCTGCTCGGTCCCATCGGATACATCCCACCCGCAGAAGCAGAGGAGGCGTTCTATGCAAACCTGAACTCACTCGATTTGGTCGCATAGTCATTGAACAAACCACCCTCCGGTAAACCCGGGGCGGGTCATGCCTCAGCCGGCACGCCTCCTCGTCAGGGCAGTCATCGCATTTTTGCCAGACCCGCCGCGACAGGCATGGCAGCGGCGCGATGGGACCGTCGATGAGCCTCATGATCTCACTGAGGGGCACCTTGCGAGGGTTCTTGATCAGGATTTACCTGAACAGACGCCCGGACTTGAGGATCGACATCTCGACGTCGCTCGATGTGTTTGATCTAGACAAGGGACAATGCGATCTGGTGATACATTTCGGACAACCAATCTGGCCCGGCGGCACATGTACCTATCTGTGCAGCGAGATCATGTTGCCCATTGTCGGCGGCGCGGCGTTGACCACACCCATATTAGACGCAGAATCGCTTCTGGCGCAGCCAAGGGCCACCTTACCGAACGTCCCGAATTGTGGCGCGGCTGGGCCTAACGGCAGGGGATTGATCTTTCAAACGCTTATGACGGACATTGGTTCGACCAGTTTTCACTGACGATCGAAGCAGTCCGCAATGGGCTCGGCTGCGCACTGTTGCCGCGTTACCTGATGGAGAGTACGGGGGTTCCAACTCATTGAATTGATGTGTTCCTGGCGCGTGACGCGCCTGCGAGAAGGTCTTCGTGAGCAGATGGAGGTTTGGCATGGCGGATGGCGGCGATGGACTTGTGGGCCGTTGCGAGGTCGCTGGGCCTCGGCGGCGGGGCAAGCGGGGCTGGTTGAAGAGATGAAGGCGCGGATTGTTGCCGAAAGCCTCCAGCCAGGTGCCCGGGTCGTCGATGTGGCGGCGCGCTATGACATCCTGCCGCATCATGTGTCGGATTGGCGTCGCCATGCCCGACAGGGTCGGCTGGCATTACCAAGTGACCTGTTGGACGCGCTGACCACGTCACCAAGCTCTGCGTTGGCGGAGCCTGCCTTTGTGCCGCTGTCCAATTCGCCCGATATGATGATCTGAGTTGATCTGGCAAAGAGTGTTTTCCAGGTTCGCGAGCTTTGCTGACGGGACCGGGAACGGCTGGGTCATCAGCGCACCGCCGATGTGAATGCCTTGCGGACCCTGCTGCATCAGCATGGCCACATGTTTCCCGCAGGAATGCGCTACATTGACCGGATGACAGCGCTTGTGGACGAGAAGGTCCCCGACTTGCCCGCGCTGATCCGGGAAGAGTGCCAGGACCTGCTGATTCAGATTGC
>JAUSPL010000068.1 GCA_030656535.1 Gemmobacter sp. | reverse complement strand
ACGACACCTGTCATTGCCATACAACCTCGGGCGGGGCCGACCGCATCCACGCCTGGATGGAGGATTGGCTGCAATGCGAATGGTGGGACTGGCAGGTCTATACCGCCAATGTGACCGAGCAATACGCCCAGATTGCCGTGGTCGGCCCCAATGCCCGCAAACTGTTGGAACGCCTTGGCGGGATTGACCTGTCGAAAGAGGCGTTTCCCTTTATGGAATGGCGCGAGGGCGTCATGGGCGGCTATCGTGCCCGCGTCTTCCGGATCTCGTTCTCGGGCGAGCTGTCCTATGAAATCGCCGTACCGGCATCCGAAGGCCGGGCCTTCTGGGCCGCGTTGGTGGCAGCGGGCGAGGATCTTGGCGCCATGCCCTATGGCACCGAGGCACTGCATGTGCTGCGCGCCGAAAAGGGTTTCATCATGATCGGTGATGAAACCGACGGCACGGTGACGCCGCTGGACCTGAACCTTGGCTGGGCCGTCAGCAAGAAAAAGACCGATTTCCTTGGCAAACGCGGAATGGAGCGCAGCCACATGGCCAACCCCGACCGCTGGAAACTGGTGGGGCTTGAAACGCTGGACGGATCTGTGATCCCGGACGGCGCCTATGCTGTGGCACCCGGCAGCAACGGGAATGGCCAGCGCAACACCGAAGGCCGCGTGACCTCAAGCTATGCGTCCCCTACGTTGGGCAAGGGGATTGCGATGGGGCTGGTTCACCGTGGTCCCGACCGGATGGGAGAGGTGGTGACCTTCCCCACCACAGACGGGCGCGACATCAAGGCGCGCATTGTCGATCCGGTGTTCTATGACCGCGAAGGGGCGAAACAGAATGTCTGATCTTACGTCACCCCTCGGGGGCAAGACCGCACAGGGCTATGTCCTGGTCAAGGAAATCGGACCCGTGGGCATGATAACGCTGCGCTGCAATCTCGCCGACCCCGCGTTGGCCCCCGCCTTGGCGGCGCTGTCCATGGATGTGCCGGGGGTGCGGCGCATGGAAATTGACGGCGACCGGGCTGCTGGCTGGATGTCACCCGACGAGCTGTTGTTGATCCTGCCCTATGCCGAAGTTGCGCAGGCGCTCAGGACGCTCGCGGCCAAGCTGGTATCCACGCATCATCTGGCGCAGGACGTGTCCGACGCCAGGGCGGTCTTTTGCATTCAGGGTGCTGCCGGGCGCGAGGTGCTGGCCAAGCTGTGCCCGGTCGATCTGTCCCCTGCGACCTTTGGTGCGGGCGACCTGCGCCGGACCCGTGCGGCCCAGGTCGCGGCGGCGTTCTGGCTGTCGGGCCCGGATGAAATCACGCTGGTGTCGTTCCGTTCGGTCGCTGGCTATGTGATGGCGGTGTTGGAGCAGTCATCCCTGCCGGGGTCCGAAATCGGGCTGTTCGGCGGCGCGTGACCGCGCGACGCCGGGACGGGGCGGCCTTGGGTCGCCCGCAGGGGGCCGGGACATCGCTTGCGCGCAACCCAAAGTGTGGGTATCCGCGGCAATTCTGGCGCCACATCAGGTCAGGCGCGGCGTTCGGCCAAGGTAGCAGTGAAAGCCCCGCTCGACCTGTGGGGAAAGGCATTGACACCCTTGGCGACCCGTCTATAAGCGCGCCATGTCCCGGGCCGCAACGCCCGGGGCTTTCATTTGGTGTTGGTGGCCCCCGCAAGGGGATGACCTGTCGCCCGAACCCTGCAAAGGGGAACGGAAAGGACAACGCCCTTCGAGACACATTAGAAGGAGATCAGCGGTGACCAAACGCACCTCTGCCAAGTACAAGCTTGACCGCCGTATGGGCGAAAACATCTGGGGCCGTGCCAAGTCCCCGGTGAACAAGCGCGAATACGGCCCCGGCCAGCACGGCCAGCGCCGCAAGAACAAACTGTCGGACTTCGGCACCCAGCTGCGCGCCAAGCAAAAGCTGAAGGGTTACTATGGCGACCTGACCGAAAAGCAGTTCCGCAAGATCTATGCCGACGCAGAGCGTCTGCGTGGTGATACCGGCGAGATGCTGGTTGGTCTGCTGGAGCGCCGTCTGGATGCCGTGATCTACCGCGCAAAGTTCGTTCCGACGATTTTCGCCGCGCGCCAGTTCGTCAACCACGGCCACATCAATGTGAACGGTGGACGTGTGAACATCGCGTCCTACCGCGTCAAAGAAGGCGACGTGATTTCCATACGCGACAAATCGCGTCAGTTGGCCATCGTTCTGGAATCGGTTCAGCTGACCGAACGTGACGTGCCCGACTATTTGGAAGTCGACCACTCCAAGCTGACCGCGACCTTCGTGCGGACCCCGGCATTGGGCGACGTGCCATATGCGGTCCAGATGGAACCGAACCTGGTCGTCGAATTCTACGCCAAAAACTGATTTCTGCCTTTGGGCAGTATGGGGGTCCGCCGAAAGGAGGACCCTATTGCGTTTCTACCCACGGCGCGGCGCAAGAACAGGCCAATCACCCTGACCATCGCAGTCGCTTTCGTTCATGCGCGGACACGGGGCAGGTGGTTCGCGCAGGGC
>JAUSPL010000066.1 GCA_030656535.1 Gemmobacter sp. | reverse complement strand
CTTGAGCACATTGGCCATGCGGCAGGTGCTTTCCAGCAGGTCGGAATAGGTGATGTGCATGGCGGGCGTGCGCGGATCATCGGGTTCCCAGATGATCGCGGTCTGGTTGCCGCGCCGCGCCACATGTCTGTCAATGCAGTTGGCGGACACGTTCAGGGTGCCATCCTCAAACCACTTGATCGAAACTTCGCCCAGCTTGAAGGTCGTATTCTTGACCTTGGTAAAGTCGCGAATCCAGTCGATCCGCTGTCCCTGACCGGCCCAGAACACCTCTGGATCGGCCACCGAGGCAGCATACATCTTGGCATATCGTTCGGCATTCACATGCGCCCCGGCGATGAAATCATCGGACGCAGAATATACCCCGGCTACCGCCGTGGATTGATCGGACATGTATTCCTCCTTCGTACTGGCGCGGCACCTGAGCTGCGCACATGACCCTCGGGGGGATCGCCCACCCAATCGCCACTCCATCCCTTGGTGTCATTGTAACGTATTCGTCAATTTTCGCGTAACTGTTTTTTAACAAAGGATTTTTTTGTAAATTAATTGACGATTATGGCATGATTACTGAAAATATCTGTAAACAAGGCATAAACAAGACAAGCAAAATCAAGCTTTTGCCAGATCACCGGACCGTGAACGCGACCAGTTCAAGTTACAGTTTTCTGATGCTCGGCCAAGTCCGGGCGATATCCGGCCCCTGCGACAAAGCGACCATTGCAGGAATTGCGCGGACGCAACGTCACAGGGACATATTCTTTCGTCGCCGATTCGCGCCAAAAACGAATCACCCTTGGACATGTTTCAGCCCCTGGATTCGAGTGTCAGGCAACTTTGGTCAGGCGAAAGTCCTGCAGGGCGTCTTGGACGGTGCCACGGTAGGCCACATGTGGCTCGCGCGCGCCCTGCCCCAACAGCATCTTGCGCACCTCGGGCGACGCCCCGGCAATGACCAGCTTTCCCCCGGCACGGTCCAGTTTGCGCGCCAACAGATCAAAGGACCGCGCCCCGGTGCTGTCGATGAACGGAACATCCGAGAAATCAACAATCAGGGCACGAGGGCGCTCTGCAATTCGGTCCAGAACAGACCCCAGCGATGCCGCTGCCCCAAAGAAGTAGGCCCCCCGCAGCCGGTACACCACAACGTCGTGGTCCTGGTCGGCGCGGTCATAAGTGGTCTCCGCCCCATCCTGCTCGACACGGGCCGTTTCCGACATCCGGCGGATGAACACCGCGCCGCCAAGGGCGGTCCCGGCGATGATTCCTTCGGTCAGATCGCGAAACACCACCAGCAAGAACGTCACCAGCACCACTGCGGCATCAGCACGGCTTGCGCGAAGCAAGGACCAGAACTCTTGCTTTTCGAACATGTTCCACGCGACGACAACCAGAACCCCGGCCAGCGCCGCCAGCGGAATCCAGGCCGCCAACGGCGCAGCAATCATCATGAAACCCAGCAAGAACACTGCGTGCAGCATACCGGAAACCGGCCCGTGCGATCCCGCCCGCACGTTGGTCGCTGTTCGGGCAATGGTCCCGGTGACGCAGAAACCGCCAAAAATCGCGGATCCGACGTTTGCTACCCCTTGCGCGATCAGCTCGGCGTTGGACCTGTGACGCCGCCCGCTCATCCCGTCTGCGACCACCGCAGACAGCAGCGATTCAATCGCCCCCAAAAGGGCAAAGCTGACCGCATACGGCAGCGCAGCCAGCACCAGCGCACTGTCCAGCGACGGTAATGCGGGGGCGGGCAGGATGCGGGGCAATTCGCCAAAGCGCGACCCGATGGTTTCCACCCCCAACCCGGCCGCTGCGGCAACGGCTGCCAGCGAGACGGCGATCAGCATGCCGGGCCAGCGCGGACGCAGCCGCTTGAGCCCCTGAATAACCACAACCGTGCTCAATGAAAGCCCGAGCGCCGTCCATGTGACCCCCGTCCGAGCGGCCCACAACGCCTCGATCTTTGGCAAGATTTCCGATGGCTCTGCACCAGTCAATGTCAGGCCAAAGAAGTCGCGCATCTGGCTGACAAGGATAATCACGGCAATCCCGGCCGTGAAACCGACGGTCACAGGGTACGGAATGAACTTGATATAGGTCCCAAGCCGCAGCGCCCCCACAGCGACCAGCAAGAACCCCGAGATGAAGGTGGCAAGGATCAGCCCCTCAATGCCAAGCTGCATCAGACAAGACGACACCAGCACGATAAACGCCCCGGCCGGACCGCCGATCTGAAACCGGGATCCCGACAAAAGCGACACCAGAAACCCGCCGACAATGGCGGTGAACAACCCTCGTTCCGGCCCTACTCCGGATGCGATGGCGATCGCCATCGACAAGGGCAACGCCACGATGGCCACAGTCAGCCCGGCCATGGCATCCGCCCGCAGATCGGCAGGCCGGTACCCCTCACGCAGCACCGTGACAAACTTGGGCATGAATTCGTCCGATAGGGTCGGCTTTGCGTTCTGCATGGGTCTGATCATCGACAAGAAGGGGTTCGGCGACTTGACGCCTCGGTCAGCGCAAGGTCAAGGTCGCATACCGTCCCACGCACAATCTGCCAAAGGTCTCCGACGACCGATCGGCACCAGAAACCCGCGCCAATCAGCCACCACACCAGCTCGAAGTGCAAAATGGCCCAGAACTCAGCTGGGATGGCCCGCAGCGGTAATCATCATGCGAAAAGCCGGGCACAGATGTGCCCGGCCCGTCGCCAACCGTCTATCCTGAAAAGGGTCAGACCGGGTTATCAACCCGGATCGTGACATTGACTTTGCCCGATACCGCAACCGGCCAGCGCAGATGGACCAGTTTTCTGGTCGCCCCCTGCTCTGTCTGCACATAGGGCATGTCGTAGCGCGTGGTTCCCTCCGCGCTGATCGCGCCTTCGGCAACGACCGAAGTGACAACCCTTGCCCACCCCCCAAATGGCAGAAAAGAAGCACCATCAATCGGCCAACTGGTTGCGCCGGTGTTTTGCTGATGCGACACGATGACCGGGTTGTACATCGTCTGCGACACCCCGTTATAGTTGTTGCCGTGCACCGTGATATTGCGGAACCGACTGTAGTCCAGATCGGCATATGAGGTGTCGACCTTTTCCGCACGGGTGATGCTGCCATTGGCTGTGCGGAACGTGTTTCCGGTGACAGACAGACCCTGGATATAGTGGCCCGACCCATAGGGCGTGATCACGAGCCAGGCAAAGCCCGGCACCGCGCCGATGGTGGTAAAGATGTTGCCGGTGATCGACACCCCTCCAAAGGAAAACTGGTTGTTCCAGTTGGGGTCGGGCTCGCGTTCGTTGGTCATCTCGACAAAGCAGTTGTCGATATAGTTGCCCGACACCACCGATTTCACGTTGATCCCGGTGAACACCAGCCCGGCTTGACGTACGCCCGGATTCTGGCTGTCGCCCTGGAAAAAGTGGTTGGCGATAAACATGTGGCCCGAGCCGTGAACCACCGCGAAATGTTTGAACCGAACGATACGGTTGTCGCGGATCTTCGCATCATTGGCGTTGATGTTCATACAAACCGAGGTGCGATCTTGCACGTTCAGCGGCTGTTCGTTCGACAGGAACTGACATTCGTCGATCAGCATGCCCTGACAGCCGGTACCGATCGAACTGATGGCGCGGTCCTTGGGTCTGGTGAACACGCACCCATGGACTCGGAAGGTAATCCCCGAAGGCGGCAGCATGATCGCACTGCAAATGCCTTCGCACAGGAACTCGATGTCGGTCAATTCCATCCGGTCCAACCGACCAAACCCACTGTAATCCAGCATGTAGCGGAACCGGGTAAAGGTATAGGTCCGGGTTCCAGCGGTAGCCCCGGGTGGCAAGCTCAACTCAAGCGTGCCTGCACCGACGTTCTTGGACAAGACATAGGTTTCCCGCGCAACCCCGGTGCCCGTGACCAGAGACCCGATGGCAATGTTTGCGATGTTGGCCACGTTGGACAACACATAGGGCAGGCCCGTGGAGTAGGTCGCCTGAGACGTGACCGTGGTGGTATTCCACTCAGCCCCGGCCACCGCCGCCAACTGCCCGTTGGAAATCAACCGCCGCTGGGTATAGCTGCTGCCCGCAGCGGCCGCCAGTGCGGCAACATCCAGGGGGGCAGTCAGCTCGACCCGGCGCCCGTTCAGGTCCAGCGTCACGTGGTCGGTAAAGTGGAACAGGACCTGCACCGCCTTGCGAAAGCCCAGGTTTTCATCACCGAACGCTTTTGCATAGGTGTCCAGATCATAGTTTCGCGTCAATGCGAGACGCGCGTTTTCCGGCATCGACAGGGTGCCTTCAAACCGCACATAGGAATTCAGGGTCAGGTTCGTGGTGATCCGGTAAACCCCCGCCGACACCAGAATCGTCCGGCCCGCCGCCGCGGCCTCTGCCGCCGCAAAGGCCGCCGAGTCGTCGGTAACCCCGTTGCCTTTCGCGCCATAGTCCCGAACGTCGATCCAATCCATCAAGTCGCGATGAAAAGCCTCGGTGATGTCCTCGATGACAATGTCGTCGATGCGCAGCACACCGCCATTCGCACCGGTCAGGTCCAGCCCGATATGGGCATAGGCCGGATTCATGCCCCAGACCAGATTGACCCCGGCGCGGGTGCCCGATCCGATAATCGCCTGGACAGTGATGACCTGACCGTAGGCCGTCAGGGCAACCTCTGGGCCGGTCACCGGCACGCCCGACACACCCGAACCGCCTGCCGTTGCCGGAAAGCCCGCGATGCGAACAGATGGCAGGTTGCCCGACAGCGCCTTGATCCGCACGGTCACGCGCAAATACATGCCTGGGCGATACGGAGTTTGCCCCATATAGCGCAGCTTTTGGGTGTTTGCTGTCTTTTGCAACTCAAGACAGCCGCCGAAATCCTGATCGGCGGGGACATAGGCTGCGTTCGCAGCGCCCTGATAGGTGGGGGAACCGGGCACCCCGTCCCCGCTGGACCAGACAGACAGCCCCGCCGAAAACGGTGGTGGCATCAGCACCAGCCCGTCCGTAATTGCCTTGTTCATCGCGTCACCCCTTCGTGCCGTTCCTGTCGCGCCCCGCAAACGGTTGGCCGGCCAACGCAAAGGCCTTTGGCAAGGACCGTGCGCCACATCTCCGATATCTCATTCGGGGACTTGCCGGACGATCCGCCCTGACGCCAACAGGGGTAACAGGGAAGGGTTAATGACGATTAACAGCAGCGTACGCAGATGGGCAAAGCGAAAGCCCTGAATATCTGACCCACGCGCTTTCCTTTCGGCTATATTCAATCAGGAAAACCCGAAAATCCAAAGGTCAGGCGCCGACCTGAGGGGCCGCCAACAACTGGACAGCATTGATTTGCCAGCCGTCCGCAGTTTCGATCATCTGGTAATCCAGGAAGTGCAAGGCACCAGCGGCGTCTGTCACCATGACCTTTTGCCAAAGACGCCCTGACACATCCCGCAACTCAAGAAACTTCATGTCTTTGGGGCGGTGGACCATGGGATAGCCCTGCTGCACCATCTGTCCGAAACGTTCGGCCGTGCCGAACATGTTCTTGATGGTCGGAGATGCATAGTCGAAAGCCCGGGTATAATCGTCGGCCAGAAATGCCGTGACCTGACCAGATATGACCCCTTGAATCGCAGTCTCCTGCGCCACCACCGGACCAGCCAGGACAGCCAGCGCAAGGGTGCAACCGAACAGATATCGTTTCATTCCGTTCCTCCTGCATGTTCATGACATACGCAGGACTGGCGCGGACGGATCACCCGTCCGCGCCAAATTGCATGACTCAGACGACGAATTCGCCGGCCAGGCCTTTCTCGATCAACTCGATGCTTTCTTGGACCCCATAGAGCGCGATGAAACCGCCAAAGCGTGGCCCTTCCGATGCCCCCATCAACACCTCATAAAGCGCCTTGAACCAGTCCCG
>JAUSPL010000062.1 GCA_030656535.1 Gemmobacter sp. | reverse complement strand
TATGCCACCGGCCGGCTCAGTGCGTTGCGGATGGTGCCTGATCAGCCCCCCGCCGTCCTGACCCTGAACACCGACGTCCGGTTCCGAAGTCTGACCGAGCCTGCATGAATGTGCACCACTTGCACGGATGATGAGCAAATTTTCGTGAGACGTAGTTATCGAAAGGCCTCGAATGTTGACGCGCCGTGGTTTATCGGCAGCTGACTGTGTCAGCTTTCGCACAACTCCTCTATAAGGTGAATTCTTTGCAATCTTCTGAAATTGACCTGAAGGAAATGGTTGGCATCCTGCGCCGCCAGAGCCGTCTCATCCTGATCACGTTTGTTGTCCTGCTCATTCCGGCCATCGTCTATTTGATGATGGCGACGCCGATGTACCGGGCCACCGCCCTGATCTCGATTGATGCCGGCGGGTCCAACCTGCTTGACCCCGCCAGCATCCAGAATAGCCAGAGCGCCATTCTCAATTCGCGCGTTGACGGCGAGGTAGAAGTACTGCGTGCCGATGCCACGGTCATGGCCGTTGTCGAAGCGGCCGGGTTGATCACCGATTCTGAATTCGGCCCCCGGCTCCGGCTGTCAGAAAAGATCGCCATTGCCTTGGGCATGGAATCGGCAGGGGACCGGTTGCGTCAGATGCTGGGCTTGCGCGCCACCGCAGCCCCCGACAGCGCGGTTCTGGTCAGCAACACGGTTGCCCGGTTGAAAGACGCCACCGATATCCGCCGCCGCGGCTTGACCTATCTGATCTCGGTTGGGGTCATGTCTGAAAGCCCGCAGCGTGCTGCCGACATTGCCAACGCCTATGTACAAACCTATATCGACCGCCAGGTGGTCGCAAAAAGCGCCTCTGTCATCGCCGCACGCGACGTGCTGCGCAACCAGACCGAAACCGCCCGGGTCGAACTCGCCCGGCTGGAGGATGCACTCAACAGCTTCATCGACGACAACCTCGTCCGGCTGGAAGAAGAGAGCAACAACGAGGCGATCTCGACCCTGCGCCGGCAACTCGAGGCCGCACAATCCAGCAAGGTCACCAATGTGGCCGCGCTGGCCGCCGCACGTGACGCGGCGGCGCGCAGCGACTGGGAGGCTGCAGCGACCTCGCTGGGCGATACGGCGCTGGCCCAGCTCGCACGGGAACGCGAGGCGCTGGCCCAACGCCTGAGCGGCGAGAGGGCGGGATCACAGGTACAGATCGATCTGCAGAATGCTTTGGCCAGCCTTGAGCAGGATCTGAGCACGCGCCTTGCCGAAGTTCAGGGCGGTGTGGAAACCGAGCTGTCCACGATCACTGAAGCCGAAACCCAGGCCCGCGAGAAATTGCGCGAAGCGCTGCTGCAGTCCGATCTGTCCTCATCAGTGATTGCCGATCTGTTCAACCTGCAGCAATCAGCCTCGATCGCGCGCAACCAGTATCAGCAGATTCTGGCCCGGGTGCAGGATCTGAATGCACTGGCGAATGTGCAGATTTCGGATGCCGGCGTCGTCTCCGAGGCATTGCCGCCCACATCGGCCGCAGCGCCCAATACGCGGCTGATACTGGTTCTGGCGGTGGTTACGGGACTGGGCATCGGCATCCTCGTGGCCTTTCTGAATGAGTATTACATCGGCGGCGTCACCTCGACAGCGCAGCTGGCCAATGTGATCCAGGCCCCCGTGCAGGTGGCTGTTCCCGCGATGAGTTCCAGCGCTGGCGAGCAGCAGGTGGCGGACGGGATTGTGACCTCTCCGTTATCGCAATATTCTGAAAGCTTCCGCAAGCTGCGTCTGGCCATCGACACCAACCTGAACCAGAAGACTGCCGGGCAGGGCCCAACAGAAGCGCTGCGCCGGGGCAAGGTGATCCTGATCTGCTCGGCATTGCCGGGTGAGGGCAAGACCACCTCGGCGATCGCCCTCGCGCGCACCTATGCCGTATCGGGACAGAGTACGCTGCTGATCGACTGTGACCTGCGCAAGCCTTCGGTTGCCACCTACATCAACGCCCTGCCGCAACAGGACGGGCTGATCGACTATCTGAACTCGAACAAGTCCGATGGCGAACAGGTGGTCACCCCGATCTTGGACCCGATTTCGAACCTGATGGTGATCACGGCGGGCACCCGCAGCAGCCAGCCGACGGACCAGCTGATCAATAGCCCGCGCTTTGCCGCCGTGATCGAGGCGGTGCGCGATTCCTGGGACGTGATCATCTTGGACAGCCCGCCGCTGCTGCCTGTTGTGGACACCCGCTATCTGGCGCAGATCGCCGACATCGCGGTGATGGTGGTACGCTTTTCCAACACCACCCAGGGTGAGATCCGGGAGGCCTCCAGCCAGGTGCAGGAGGTGCTGCCCCCCGGCGTGCGCCTTCTAGGCGTGCTGAACCGCCAGTCCCAACGCAGCGGCCGCCGCGGCTATTACAACGGCGCATACGCGGCCTATTACGGAGATGCGAAGTGAGTGGGCAGCAGGGGTGGGAAGATTGCTGAATATTCTTGCGTCTGGCCCTTGTTCACCAGAGCGCCAAGGTGGTGACTGCTGGGCCACCCCGTGCCGCAAACACGGCAAGGCTGGCTCGGGACTTTCGAGCATACGCTTCAATCCAGGCCCATTAGCTTTGTGGACGTGCATTCGATCTCAAGATGGACGGCTCTGTGCCCAGTACGCTTTGCGCCACCGAAACCGGCGCCTATCAACCTCAAGGCCTCTCGTTTTGGATAAGAGACAATCGAGGATCGGCCACTTATCATGGAAACGCAAAAGGATGTATCTTGGAAGACCGGAGGCATGAAAATTCTTGCCATTCATCAGGGTGCCGAGCTTTACGGTTCAGACCGGAGTTTTGCCCAAAGCATTGCCGCCTTTCGTCGTGCGTGGCCCGATGCTGAAATTGTGGTGCGTCTGGGCGGCCGTGGCCCGCTTGAGCAGTTGATCGGTTTGCATACAGACCAAATCGAGACGACCGAGTTTTGGGTGGCCCGCAAGGCGGGAATCCTGCGCGGGGCAATGATGGCTTTTCCACGCTTCTTGTGGCGCCTGCCGAGCATCTTGCAGGACATGCGCAAGAATGACCTTGTATACATTAATACCGTGGTGGTTCTGGACTATCTGTTGGCGAGCCAGATTGCCGGGCAGCATGTTGTGCTTCATGTGCGTGAAATCCCACCCAAATCAATCTTGGGATGGATGATACGCAGCGCTGTTCGCGCCTCTCGTGCGGGCAAGATTTTCAACTCGAGCGCTACGGCGCAGGCCTACGAGCTCCAAGATACCGAACGCACGGCGATCGTTCTGAACGGGGTGCAAGGCCCGCATCAGCCAGCACCGCGCGTGCCGGAGGCGGTGCTGAAGCTGGCGTTGATCGGTCGGATCAGCGACTGGAAGGGGCAGGATCTGGCAGTCGAGGCCTTGTCATGCCTGACTGCGGATGTGCAGAGCCGCGTCCATTTGCGGATCGTCGGCAGCCCGTTTGAGGGGCAGGAAGCCATTGAACATCGGTTGGCCCGTACCATCCGGGATAATGGCCTTGAGGCGCAGGTGACTCTGGTCCCCTTCAGCCCAGATGTCAGCGCTGAATATGCTTGGGCAGATGCGGTTTTGGTGCCTTCACGACGGCCTGAACCCTTTGGTCGTGTTGCCATCGAGGCGATGGCACAAGGCCGCGCCGTAATCGCGGCCGACCATGGCGGCTTGACCGAAATCGTCGAGCACGACCGATCAGGCCTGCGTTTTTCCCCGAATGATGCCGCGGCCTTGGCACAGGCAATATCGAGGCTGGTGCAAGAGCCCGAAACTGTCGCCCGCCTGGGCATGGGTGCACGCGCGCGCTATGATGATTGTTTCACTGAAAGTGCAATGGTCCGCGCGCTGATTGCTGCAATTAGCAGTATGACGACGGCAAAGCCGACACTAGAAACCGAGGCCAAACGTCTGTGACACCTTCACTTACAACAGCCAGAACCAAGTCGACAACAACGCTTCGGTTGACTCTTTTTTTGCTGTTCTTGTCCACACAAGACGTTGTCAATATCGTTGCTGTCTGTCTTCTGATCATTGCAGCATACACCGTGGCATTTCAGAAGATCGATTTTTTGACCTTGCGTATGGCCTGGCCAATTCTGCTTTTACTTGTCATTGGTAGCCTGTCTGTGCTTAATAATCAAAATTTTGATACATTCGCGTATTCTCGTGACGTCGTCTATGTTGCGAAAATTCCAATTATTGTCATGGCAACTATTATTCTTTGTGGCAAAGGGTGCGATGAAGGAGTCCTATTTCGTGCCATCCTATATTCTGCCGGGATTCTTGCCGTTTTCTATGTTGCAACCTATTACTCAGTGGATGGCGCGAGCCTGAGCCGACGTGAACTGCGCCTCGAAGTGGGCCGCGGATACCTTTTGTGGTCAGTCTCCGCGTTTCTGATAGTGGCACATAAATGCATCCTGCCAGACCGCGCTTTGCTTCGTTATATCGCCAAGGCGTTTCTCTTGATTACCATTGTTCTGGCCACGCAGATTTCTACATCGCGTACTCTTCCATTGATTTTGTTCATTTTTCTATTTGTCTGGTTTGGCATCCGAAAAGTAGAGGCCATGAAAATCATGATCGTGGCAGCTCTTGCTGTTGTTATAGTTTTCTCTTTTCCGCCAGTTTACACTGTCATTGGACAGGCCTTGATCTCCACAGGGATTCCTTTTATTGTGGAGAATGTGCGTGAAATGATCTCTACGGACTTTGGGTCACGAGAGCAGATTCAAGCAAGCTTCAGATCATATGAAGCATTTCAGGCATGGAACCTTTTCCAAGGACTGCCAACGTTCCAGATGATTTTCGGAGCGGGGTTCGGCACTCAGATACCGCTCGATACCTATGTGAGTTTGGGCATCTCCCAGAACGATCAGCAGATCTTTCAGGAAGTGCCAATATCGCATATTTCCGGCATGTCCGTCCTACTGAAATGTGGATGGGTCGGTGTGGTGCTTTATTTCTATAGTGTCTATCCCTTCCTAATCACTGAACGTCGCAATGTGGGCGTGACTCACACGTTGAATTGGGCGCTTGCGATCATCTACCTTTATCTCAATCTGGTGTTTCAGGGCATTTTCTCCAATCTCGACCTCACCATGATCACGGTTACCCTTCTGGTTGCAAGCCGACGGATCGGCTTCACTGAAGTCAAGGCACCCCAATCAACGATCCAACAGAATGCGTGAGCGCAAGGGAAAACTCCTGCGATTTGCATCGGGTGCTGCGTCTGCACAGCTTATCTCGGCGGCAAGTATTCCCTTTCTGACCTATATCTATGAGCCTGCCTTGCTCGGGATTTTCTTCATTCTCGATGCCTATTGCGACATACTGTCGTCCGGAAGCACGCTTGCGATTGATAAGGCCATCTACGTCAATCGCTCGGCTGCGCGCGAACGGGCGATCATCAAGGCCTCTGTCTTCTGTGTTCTGATCGTTTCCGGGCTTGCTGGCCTTCTTTTGCCTGGGCTGGCAGGATACGCAATTCTAAATCCGGAATTGCAAGGCATCATCCTTGCCGTGGCGGCCGCCGTGCTGGTCGCCGGGCGTGGTCTGTTTTCGATTTTTCAGGCCATTGCTCTGAAATCAGGAAAGTTCGCCAGGGTCATCATGGCGGAAAATGCGCGCGCCTCGATCCTTCTGTCAGGTCGGATCGGCTTTGGTGTCATGGGACTTGGATTTTCAGGACTTGTAATCTCTGCGTTGCTTGGCGCCTGGGGTGCGGTATTTGTCGTGGGCTGGGGGCATCTGCGGCGCGCCATTGGCATCACCGCCACGACATCCATAACCGGAACACGCGCGACGATTCGCAAGTACCGGGATTATCTCATCTACGAAGGCTCCAGCCAGTTTGTACGGCAGCTTCCAGGGCGTGCCTTGGTCATTTTGGTCGGCGGGCTGTATTCGCCCACTGCGGCGGGGGCATACTCCGTGGGGCTTCTCCTTTGCTATCGTCCGACCGAGGTGCTTGTTCGGTCGATAGTCGAGATCGGGCGATCAGAGATTGCCGCTGATCTGCGCGCATCGAATTCAAGCGCCGCAGCGACGAAAGCGCGCGGCATCGTTGTGCAGGCTGGTCTTTTGGCTTGCGTGGTTTCTCCCCTGTTGGCGATTGTCCTGTTCTTTTTCTCACCATACATCTTTCCCGAGGCGTGGCAGCGTGTTGGCGGGCTGGTACTTTTTTCCAGTTTTTTGAGTGCAATGCTACTTGCCGCCCGGCCCCTTCAGGTCGTCTTTTCTCTGTACCAATCGCAAGGCAAAGCTTTAATGCTGGATGTGCTGGTCACGCTTGCTGCGTTCTGCGGCATGACGTTTGCATGGGCCACAGGGTTTTCGCTGGAAGTCGCATGCCTCACAGCGGGCGCAGCCATGGCACTTATTCTTGTTTACTTTATTATCGTGGCTTTGCGCATCGCAGCAACGCAGAGACCCAATTGAGCCATGCCCCGGCGACGCTAGCTGTTCAGGCCGAAAAGCGCTTTGAAATACTGCCGGTTGATATCGTCAAGTTCAAACGCCTCAGCATGCCGCAGACGCGCGCCGGACCGTGCCCGGGCGAGGCGTTCCGGATCCTCGACGACGCTGCGCATCGCTTCGGCACAAGCTGCCTCGTCTGCGAAATAGAACTGGTCGGCTCCTGCCGTCCAACGGTTGAACCTATTGTTATGCGCGATAACGGCATTGCCCGCGCCCAGAGCTTCGACCAGCGACGGGTTTGTGCCGCCAACGGTATGCCCGTGCAGATAGGCGCGCGCGTGGAAGCGCAGCGCCTGCACCACATCGGGATCGTAAATGCCTCCGGGAAAGATCACGTCGCCACTTGCAGCCTGCCGCACCTCGCGGTGATAGGGGTTGGCGGGGTCAAAATTGCCCAACACCATCAGCTTGACCCCGTGCTGTTGCGCTGAATAAGCTCGGACGACTTGCAGGATCGAGTTTTCCGGCACCGGGCGTGCAATCGAGATCAGGTAGCCATCAGGTGTCAGGCCATAGCTTGCCAGCGGATCTGTCGGGGCGGTTGTAATACGCGGTGAGCCATAGGCGATCATGACCGGCTTGCGCAGGCTGCGAGAAGATACGTGCTTTGCCATTTCCGGGTGGTCAGCGATAGGTCGGGTGATGTTGGCACCGACGAGCTCGTTCAGAAAAAACCATGCTTTGGCCTTGAAGGACCATTTTTGCCGGATCCACTCAATCCCATCCATGTTCATAAAAACACGACGGCCAAATACGGTCTGAATCAGGTTGAAGACGGCAGTATTGTAACCAAGCACCAGATCGACACCAGGCCTGTTACGCACATCCCATGCGGCTTTCAGATCGAACTCCATAGTGGCGGGTGTGCCTGCTGTACGCGTGGAGTAATGAATTCTGTGAACGCCTTGCCAATCATCTTCCCACCGGCGGGGAGAACTTCCCTTGGGCTCTTGCGGACCCTGGCAATAAACAGTCACGGAGTGACCTTGCGCAACCAGCCAGCGTGCAAAATGATCGGCAAAGTACTCAAAGCCGCTATGTGCGGCTGGCACCCCGCGTGTGCCAAGAATGTTAACATGATATCCGGTAGCAGCCACGCTTTATCCCCTGAAATTCCGGCGCGGTGCTTCAAGAATTTGCAACCGACCGCATAGCCTCAATTTTCAGGCCTTATAGAGCAATGGGTATCGAGACAATGGGCGATCAGTAGAAGATTAAGAATTTACAGGGCCTTCCAGACTGATTGCTCGTTCCGAGGGCGTTGATGA
>JAUSPL010000061.1 GCA_030656535.1 Gemmobacter sp. | reverse complement strand
ATCCGCGCCCGAATTGTCTCCCGTCGGGGCCGGTTTCACATGTTCGAGTCACTGAAGCCCGCCCGCACAGCGCTGGTGGTGATCGACATGCAGCGCGCCTTCTGCGCCCCCGGCGCCCCGATCGAGGTACCGCTGGCCCGCGCGATCATCCCCAACATAAACCACCTGGCACAGGTTTGCCGTGCGGCCGGGGTTCCGGTGATCTGGGTGCGGATGACCGCGTGGGACCGTGACGGGGTCAACAGCTGGCCGTTGTTCTACAGCCACTTCGCCACCCCTGACTTCGGCGCGCAGCACCTTGCGGCGTTGACTGCCGGGTCAGACCTGCACGCGCTGGCTGACGGGCTGGATGTGGCCGCTGATGACCTGGTGATCGACAAGACCCGGTTTTCTGCCCTGATCCAGGGTGCCAGCGATCTGGATGCGGTGTTGCGGACACGCTGCATCGACACCCTGATCATTGCCGGCACCCTGACCAACCGTTGCTGCGAAAGCACCGCGCGGGACGCGATGATGATCGGCTACAAGGTGGTGTTCGTCGAGGACGCCAACGCCACCACAAGCGACGATGAACATCAGGCCGCGCTGATCAATGTCGCCGTCGCCTTTGGCGATCTGCGTCGAACGAACGAAATGGCGGGGTTGCTGGGCGGCTAGACCGACACCAGGCGGCGTCTTAGGTCGTCGTATCACCGGCAGGGGCGATCTGACCCTGCCGGGGGGCCGCAGTGGCCCATAAGATCAGATCACGGATCATGCGGTCAGTCCGGGCGCAGAGCGGCGCGGGCTGCGTGACTTGAGCAAGATCATCAGCATGATTCCGATATTCAGGAAATTCCATGCAATGCCATTCAGGAAGGCCATCTGGTACGAACCGGTCAGGTCATAAATCCACCCGGTCATCCAGCCGCCCAGCGCCATTCCAAGTATGGTGGCCATGATGACAAATCCGACCCGGGCACCGGCTTCGCGGGCGGGCATGTATTCTCGCACGATCAGGGCATAGGACGGCACGATGCCCCCCTGCGCCAGGCCAAAGACCAGACTGACGATGTAAAGAGACACCAGACCATCGAACGGCAGGTACAGAAACAGCGCCACACATTGCAGCGCAGACCCGATCAGCAAGGTCCGCACCCCGCCCATCCGGTCTGCCACCAACCCGGAAATCAACCGAGACACCACGCCACCCATCAGCATCAGCGACAGCATTTCCGCACCCACCGCGGGACCATACCCAAGATCAACGCAGAACGACACGATGTGAACCTGCGGCATCGACATCGCAACACAGCACCCGATGCCCGCCAAGCCAAGCAGCATCTGCAGGTTGCGCGGGGAAAACGCCGCAATGCGGGCGTTCTGGCTTGCCATTGTATCGGCACGTGCGGCGGCATCTGCCGGAACGCGGCGCCGGATCAACAGCGCCAGCGGCATCATGATCACAACCACCAGGACCGCCAGCAAACCATAGACGGTTCGCCACCCGTGGTCAGCAAGGACACCCGCCATCAGCATCGGCCAGATCGCACCGGACAGGTAATTGCCACTGGCTGCAATTGCCACTGCTATCCCGCGACGGCGATAGAACCAGTGCGACACATCCGCGATCAACGGGCCAAAGCTGGCGGCAGACCCCAGACCGATCAGAAACTGCACCAGCGACAATGTCCAAAGCGACCCAGACAACGCGGCCAGCCCGAACCCGGCGCTGATCGCCGCCGCCGCCCCGATCAAGGCATAGGTCACGCCATAGCGGTCCACCGCGCGCCCGATCAACAGATTGCCCAGCGCAAACCCGATCATGGTCAGCGTATACGGCAACGACGCATCCGCCCGCGCGACCCCGAACTCGGCCTGCACAGCGGGCATGATGACGATGATTGACCACATGCCAACATTGCCCACCGTGGCAATCGCCAAGGTGATCCCCAGTCTGACCCAGGAATACCGACTGTCCAAAACCCCATCGCGCGTCATGTGCCAGACGTTACGAGGACTGGTTGATATTGCAAAGCGGAAAACCTGCGACGTTCATCACGCCTCTTGGCTTTGCGTTTTCACTTCAACCTTTGGCGCGCACACTGCACGGGCGCGCTATCGCCGCCAAGACTGCGCCAGGCCGTCGAGGCCAGCACCTTGCGGTTTGGCAGCGGCGACCGTGGGTGTTCGGGACAGAAGTTTCAGACCTCGTCTTGATGCTCACCCAGTTTTGGGGCGGGGCGGTTCAGCGTCAGTGTTGCGTCGGAAAACGTCATCGGGCTGCGTATTCCCGGGATGCCGTCGATGTCCACCCTAAGCCCGCGATGGATCACTTGCGGGTCTGCGAACACGTCGGCCAGATCGTTGATCGGCCCGGCAGGGACACCGGCGGCCTCGCACGCAGCCAGCAGATCGGCACGGGTCCGGGTCAAGGTGGCGGCCGTCAATGCGGCAGTCATTTCCACACGGTTGGCGATGCGGTCGGAGTTGTGCAGATATTCGGGGGCAGTCGCCATTTCGTGCAGCCCAAGGATGCCGCACAGCTTGCGGTATTGGGAATCGTTCCCCGTCGCCAGGATGATCCATCCATCCGCACAGTCGAACACCGCATAGGGCGCCAGATTGACATGGGCGTTGCCCATCATCTGGGGTGGCTTCCCGGTGACCATATAGTTCATCGCCTGATTGGCCATCACGGATGTCGCGACATCCATAAGGGCCATGTCGATATGCTGCCCCCTGCCGGTGATCCCACGCTGTATAATCGCAGCCAGGATCGCCGTCGCGCCATAAACGCCGGTAAAGAGGTCCGTCACCGCGACACCCACCTTTTGCGGTTGCCCACCCGGTTCGCCGGTAATGCTCATCAGCCCGGCCATGCCTTGAATGATGAAATCATAGCCAGCCCTATGCGCATAGGGCCCGGTTTGACCGAACCCCGTCACCGAACAATAGATCAGCCGCGGATTGAGCGCCGAAAGGCTGGCGTAATCCAACCCGTACTTTGCCAATCCACCCACCTTGAAGTTCTCGATCAGGACATCGGCATCGGCGATCAGGCGGCGCACCAGATCCTGACCTTCGGTCGTGCGGAAATCCGCCACGACCGACCGTTTCCCCCGGTTGGCGGAATGGAAATAGGCCGCCGAACGGTCCCCTTCGCGGTCAATGAAGGGCGGGCCCCACTGGCGTGTATCGTCGCCTTCGGGGGCCTCGACCTTGATGACATCCGCACCAAGATCAGCCAAGGTCTGGCCAGCCCATGGGCCAGCCAGGATCCGGGCCAATTCGATCACCCGGATCCCGTTCAGTGGTGCGGTCATCTTTTACTCCGCAAGCTTGGCATCAAGGATTTTCTTGAGGTCGGCATAGCTCATGTTCGAGTGCTTTTCCCCATTGATGACAAGCGAGGGTGTGCTTTCGATATTGTCGGCCTTGGTGTCCTTTTCAAACTTTGCCACCATCGCCTGCGCCATGTCGGCATCCTGCATGCAGACATCCAGCTGTTCGTTGCTCATCCCCGCAGTGCGACCGATCTTGCGCAGGTTTTCGACCACAGCCGTTGCGTCATTCGAGGCAGACCATTCGCCTTGTGTGGAATACAGGATGTCGGAAATTCCGAAATAGCGCATGTCGCCGCCGCACCGGGCAACCATTGCGGCCCACAGACCATAGCGGTCAAAGAATACTTCGCGGTAGACGAACTTGATCTTTCCGGTGTCGATGTAGTCGGCCTTCAACTGCTTGAACACCGACCCGTGGAAAGTTGCGCAATGCGGACACGTAAAGGACGCGTACTCCGTCAGCACAACCGGCGATTCGGGGTTGCCCAATACCATGTCGGGCACTTCTATGGCGGCGGTCTGGGCGCCTGCCGCCCCGAGCCCCGGCAACGTCGGGTCGGCGCTACGGCCCCCAAGGCTGAACCAACCGCCTGCCGCGACGGCCACAACCGTCACCATCGCCAAACCGAGTTTCCGTGCCATATATTTTGCCTTCCTCATGTCTTGTTGCGCGTCATAAAGTTCTGCGCCAGTGATTCAAGGGCTGCGCGCAGCCCGTCGTCCTTGACCCCTTTCGCCACCGCAGTTGCCTCGGGCCCCGGCTTGGGGGGTTCTGGCGACACCTTGGGCGCGGGTGAAAACTCGGCCTGCCCTTCGGCAAACCCTACAGGTGCTGTCTGTGTCAGCGTGATCCGCGAGATCGCGTTATATCCGTAAACAGCGTTGACCTTGTCGCGCAGCGCGGGCAGCCGCATCTGAACCAGCGGCGCATGGGCCGACGACACAAGCAGCGTCAGCGAGGCCCCCATGCCTTCGCGGGTGTAGCCGACCTTGACCGGCCGGGTCGTTGCGGCAAGATCGGGCCCGGCGATATCGTCCCAATGGGTCAACAGCTTTGTAATGGCGAACCCGCGCGATTCGCCGGCCTTCTGGATGCGCTTTGCCAGCAAACCAGAGGCAGACTCGAATCCGCGCATGCGCCGGCTTGGCGCTGCGTCAGGTTTGCCGGTCTGGCTGGGCGGGCGGGTCATCGTCGACGGGTGCTTTCCTTGGGCGCTTGAAGGACTATTGTAGGCATCTGCGACTGACAAGCCAATCACCAGACCGGGGATAAGCATAAAACATGCGTGACAACTTGACGGGTCCCGACATGTCCGCGCGCCTGCTGGCGTGGTATGATCGATCCGCCCGCGCCATGCCATGGCGGATCGGGCCTCAGGACCGGGCTGCGGGGGAACGGGCGGACCCCTACCGCGTCTGGCTGTCAGAGGTCATGTTGCAGCAAACCACCGTGGCTGCCGTTCGTGCCTATTTTGAACGGTTTACCGCGCGGTGGCCGACCGTGGCCGACCTTGCTGCGGCCCCAGACGCCGATGTCATGGCTGAATGGGCCGGACTTGGCTATTACGCCCGCGCCCGCAACCTGTTGAAATGTGCCCGCGCGGTGACTGCATTGCCCGGCGGATTCCCCGATACCGAAGACGGGTTGCGCGCCCTGCCCGGGATCGGGCCCTATACGGCGGCAGCCGTTGCCGCGATTGCATTTGACCGACCTGCGGTCGTGGTGGATGGCAACGTCGAACGTGTGGTGTCCCGACTGTTCGCGGTGGAAACCCCGTTGCCCAAGGCGAAACCCGCGCTGACCGCGCTGGCGGCCACCCTGACCCCACAAGCCCGTCCTGGCGACCATGCGCAGGCGATGATGGACCTTGGCGCCACGATCTGCACCCCGCGCAAGCCCGCCTGCGGCATCTGCCCCTTGATGGGCGCTTGCGCTGCGCAGGCAAAAGGCATCGCCGCCGATTTGCCCCGCAAACTGGCCAAAACCGAAAAGCCCACCCGCCACGGCATTGCCTATCTTGCGCGTCGCTCGGATGGAGCGTGGCTGTTGGAACGGCGTCCCGACCGGGGGCTGCTGGGCGGGATGCTGGGCTGGCCGGGTTCGGACTGGACCGCGACCCCGACCCCGACCGAAGCGCCGCCGCTGTCCGCCGACTGGCAAAGACCCAACACCCCGGTGCGCCATACCTTTACCCATTTCCACTTGATCCTGACCCTGCGCGTGGCCACCGTGGGAATGGAGGCGCAGCCCGCAACCGGAACTTTCGTCGCGGACCTTGATCCCGGCGACCTGCCGACCGTCATGCGCAAATGCCACGACTCGGCGCTGGCGCACTTCTGACCTTTCCCCGACGCGTGTCGCGTCCTAACCTGCGCCAAAGCATCAGGAGGCCCGAATGACCTGCGTATTCGTCCAGTTCCGCTGCCAGCCCGGCAAGACCTATGACGTCGCCACCGCTGTCTATGACCGCGAAGTGGTATCCGAACTGTATTCCACCTCGGGCGAATACGACCTTATTGCCAAGGTCTATATTCCCGACGACGCCGATGTCGGACACTATCTTTCGGACAAGCTGTTCGACATTCCCCATATCGTGCGGACCTTGACCACGATGACCTTCAAGGCGTTCTGACCATGGCTCGGACCATTGTCATCACCGGTGCATCGGACGGGATCGGCGCGGCAACCGCCCGCAGCTTTCTTGCCGCAGACTGGAACGTGGCGTTGCTGGCCCGCCGCCTGCCGGGGCTTATGACCGTCGCCGCCGACCACGCCAACGCCCTGCCGCTGTCATGCGATGTGACCGACCCCGCGCAGGTCGACGCGGCGTTTGCCGCAACCGTTGCGCGATTCGGGCGCATTGACGTGCTGTTCAACAATGCCGGCGTGTTTACCCCCGCCGCGCTGATCGACGAAATCCCGCTGGAGGACTGGATGCAGTCCGTGGGTGTCAACCTGACCGGAATGTTCTTGTGCGCCCGCGCCGCGTTTGGCCAGATGCGCAGACAGTCACCGCAAGGGGGAAGGATCATCAACAACGGGTCCATCTCGGCCCATGCGCCCCGCCCCGGATCGACGTGCTACACCACCACGAAGCACGCCATCACCGGACTGACCAAGACCCTGTCGCTGGACGGCCGACCGTTTGACATCGCCTGCGGTCAGATCGACATCGGCAATGCAAAGACCGCCCTGCTGGAAAACCATGTATCCCGACTGCTGGCCGCCGACCCCGAGGCCGAAGTTCCGCCGATGATTGATGTGGCGCTGGTCGCGGATGCCGTCTTGCGTATGGCCGACCTGCCTCCCGAGGCGAACGTCCAGTTCATGACCCTGATGGCCACCAAGATGCCATTTGTCGGGCGCGGCTAGTCCCCGCCCGACAAAAGCCCCCTTAGCGCAGCGCCATTTCCGCAGCCGCACCAAGCCGCAGCAGCGCAGCTTCGGCCATCGGCGGGGCCAGGAACATGATCCCGCACGACGGCTCTGACGTTGGCAGCGTAAGCCCGCACGACAGGAACAGGTTTCCAATCCGGGTGTTGCGCAGCGCCAGCAGGTTTTCGGACACATAGTATGCGTCATCCGAAAGCAGTCGCTCAGCGTCGGGCGGCAAGATGGGTGAGGTCGGCAGGATCACCGCGTCATAGCCCGCGACGGCCCCGGCCCATTCAACACGCAGCACGTCCAATCGCCGCCAGGCTGCGACAAAATCGGGTGCCGACACCGCCGCGCCGCTGCGGAACCGATCAAGGATCCTTGCGTACATCTTGTCCGGGGACGCTTCGATGACGTCTCGCCAAATGCCGTAAGCTTCGGCGGTCAACAGCATCCCCGCAAGCGACATCGCTTCGGTCACGGCGGGCACCCGACGACGCTCAACCACCGCCCCCGCGCGTTCAAGCAAAGCCACCGCTGCCTCAAATCCCCGTGCCGGGGCATCGCGCAGATCATCCAGCGCAACCGTTTCCAGCATCAAGAACCGCTTCCCCGTCAGGTCCGCCCCTGCCAGATCGGGCACCCGCACCCCTTCCATCGCAGACACCAACAAGGCGCAATCCTCAACGCTGCGGCACAGGGGGCCCACAGTGTCAAAACGTTCGGCCAAGGGAACCACGCCCGTCAACGACAACCGTCCCGGCGTGGTTTTCAGCCCGACCAGATCATTCCATGCCGCCGGAAGGCGCACCGACCCGCCCGTGTCTGACCCGATCGCGGCCGGAGCCAACCCAAAGGCCACCGACGCCGCCGCCCCGGATGACGACCCACCCGGCACAGCGCCCGGAAAGTTGATATTGGGCGACGTCGCAGTTACCGGGTTCAGCCCAAGCCCGGAAAACGCCAGTTCAGACATATGGGTCTTGCCCAGACACACTGTTCCGGCCCGTGTTGCCACCTCCAGCACCGCTGCGTCGCGCGTTGGCATCCGGCCCCGCAGCAAGGCTGACCCGGCCTCGGTCGCCACGCCTGCGGTATCGAACAAGTCCTTCCAGCTGATGGGAACCCCGTCCAACGGACCACGCCGCAGACCCGCCTTTGCGCGGCCCGCCGACGCCATCGCCTCGGCATGCGCACGTTCAGCCGTTGTACGGGCATAGATCCGGGCTGCCTCGGGGTGAGAGTCGATGGCGTTCAAAAACGCCTCGACAAGTTCAACCGGGTGAATTTCCCCAGCGCCGATCCCGCGACCCAGGTCGCCCGCCGACATCGATAGCCATTCTTTGCCCATCTGCACCCTCCTGACACTTTGCCGCGACGGTAACGGCAGCAAGGCACATGGACAATCCCGCGCAGCACCGCATATTGAAGGGTATGAACAGGCAATCGGATGTCATCATTGCGGGCGGCGGGTTGAATGGCCCCGCACTTGCACTTGCGTTGGCGCAAGGCGGGCTGACTGTGACCGTCATTGATGCGCGCCCGGCGACTGCGCGGGCGGTCGCAGGGTTTGACGGGCGCGCCTATGCGTTGGCCATCGCCTCCAAACGCTTGCTGACCGCTATCGGCGTCTGGCACGAAATTGCCGCGTTGGCACAGCCGATTTTGGGCATCAAAGCCAGTGATGGGCGCGCAGGCGAAGGCCCCGCCCCATTTTTCCTGCACTTTGACCACGCCGAAATCGAAGAAGGCCCAATGGGCTTCATGATGGAGGACCGCCACCTTTATGCCGCTTTCCTTGCAGCGATGCAGGCCGAGCCCAACATCACCTTGCTGTCAGGCGAAACCGTCGTGGGCCAAGCGGTCGCGCAGTCACAGGTCCAGGTGACACTGGCCTCGGGCCAACAGGTTACGGGCCGTGTGCTGATCGGCTGCGACGGCCGTACCAGCGGCACCGCAGAACGCGCCGGAATCGGGCGGTCGGGTTGGGGCT
>JAUSPL010000058.1 GCA_030656535.1 Gemmobacter sp. | reverse complement strand
GATGCCAGAGGACAAGCTCAAGGCCATCAAGGCGATGAGTGAGGCGGGCGGCGTGATGATGATCGGCGACGGCATCAACGACGCCCCTGCGCTGAAGCAGGCGAGCGTGGGCGTGGCGATGGGGTCAGGCACTGATGTGGCGTTGGAGACCGCCGATGCGGCGATCCTGCGCGACCGGGTGACGGACATTCCCGCCACAATCCGCCTGTCGCGCGCGGCGATGGCGAACATCCGGCAGAATGTGACCATCGCGCTTGGGCTGAAGGCCGTGTTTCTGGTGACCTCGGTGCTGGGACTGACTGGCCTCTGGATCGCGATCATGGCTGATACGGGGGCGACGGTGCTGGTCACCTTGAACGCGCTGCGCCTGTTGCGGTTCAACCCGGAACGCGAGGCGTGATGCAATGATGTCTGGCTTTGGTTGGGCCGCGCTGGCCCTTCTCTTCGGCTACCTGGCGCTGTTCTTCTGGGGCAGCGCTGTCGCCGCACATACCGCAGGCAGACCCGTCTGGCTGTTCGCGCGGGCCACGGGGCGCGACCGCCTGGCGGCCATCGGGTTCCGCGCTTCCTTCGCGCTGGCCTTCTTTGGGCCGCTCCTGTGGTTGGCCCTCCCGTTGTTGCACAAGATCGATCCGTTTTGGGCCGAAGGCAAGGCGCTGACACTTGGGCTGATCGGCATCTTCATTGCGGGCCTTGGCGCAATGGTGGCCTTTGCCGCCCAGATGTCGATGGGCACCTCCTGGCGTGTCGGTGTGGTGACCGGCCAAACGGGAAGTCTCGTCTCGGGTGGGCTTTATCAGTTCAGTCGCAACCCAACCTTTGTCGGACAGTTCGCCCTGCTGGCCGGGGTCGCCTTCGCGGTCCCAGCCGTGCCGACGATCCTTGCGGCGATCCTGTTTCTCTGGTCGGCTGCCACGCAAGTCCGGTCGGAAGAGGCTGCCCTTCGTCAAGCCCTGGGGTCCGACTATGACCGCTATGCCGCCGCCGTCCCCCGCTGGATAGGCTTTCGTCGCAGGGAAATGCCATGAGTGCCCGGCTGATTGTCCTCCTGATCGCAGCCACGGCGCTAGCCGATCAACTGAGCAAGGCGGTGGCACTGTCCAAGCTGACACTTGGCCAAGCGGTTGCAGTTGTGCCCGGCTTCAACCTGACGCTCGGTTTCAACGAAGGATCAAGCTTCGGCATGCTGTCGGGCGTTATGGCAGGCAAGCCCCTGCTGATGGCTGCGCTGACCGGTGCGCTGACCATGATGTTTGCCGTCATGGCGGTCCGGGCGCGCCACCCGTTTGAACGCGCGGGCTTTGCACTTGTGGTCGGTGGGGCACTTGGCAACATCATCGACCGGCTGCGGCAGGGTGCGGTGACCGATTTCCTTGATCTCTACTGGCGCGACTGGCATTGGCCCACCTTCAATGTCGCAGATATTGCCATCACGCTTGGCGCGGTCTGCATCATCGCAGCCTCTCTCCCCTTTCGTCGCCGCAAGGAGCCTGTTCTTGACCAACGCTGAACATCAGACGCTGTCGCGCGATGACCTGGCCGTCACGGCTGCGTTTCTGATCGCTCTTGCTGCAACGCTTGGCGCGCTGTTCATTGGCGAGGTGCTCGGCCAGATGCCATGCACGCTGTGTTGGTATCAGCGCATCGCCATGTTCCCGCTGGTCCCGATCCTTGGCATGTCGCTCTGGCGCGGGGACGGCATGGCGCGCGCATATGCCCTTCCGCTGGTATTGGCGGGTCTGGCACTGGCAGGCTGGCACACCGGGCTCTATCTCGGGCTTATCCCCGAGGCAGTCGCACCTTGCACCAAAGACGGTCCGTCCTGCTCGGGTCCGGCGCAGATCATCCTCGGCCTGCCCATTCCCTATCTATCGCTGGCGGCATTTGCCGCCATTCTTGCCTGTCTGATCTTTCCAAAAGGAACCCGCACATGAACCGCCGCACTCTTTTGATCGGGGCCTCGGCCCTTGGGCTTGTCGCTTTCGGCGGCGGGGCCTTCTTCCTGAATCGCCAGCGTCAGGCTGAGGCTGAGGCGGTCGCCGCTACCACCCCGGCTGTGGATCCCTCGCTTTTGATCCGCCCCCACTCCCCCAGCTTTGGCCCCGCCGATGCGCCGGTCACGCTGGTCGAATTCTTCGATCCTTCCTGCGAGGCCTGCCGCGCCTTTCACCCGACCGTGATGGAAATCAAAAAGCAGTTCCCCACGCAGGTCCGTGTCGTGTTGCGCTACACGGTGTTCCACCAAGGTTCGGACGAGGCCGTGCGCATCCTTGAGGTCGCCCGGATGCAGGACAAGTTTGAACAAGTTCTCGACGCCCTCCTTGAAAAGCAACCCACTTGGGCGCTGCACGACGGACCGCAAATGGATGTGGCTTGGCGCGTGGCGGGGGCGGTTGGCCTTGATCTGAAAAAGGCCGAGAGCGACCGCCTGTTTCCGGGGATTGCCGGAGTTCTAAATCAGGACATGGCTGACGTCGAAGCTGTTGGGATCCGTCAGACGCCGACCTTCTTTCTCGACGGCAAACGCCTGGAAAACGTGAGCCCCGAAAGTTTGATTGCCGAAGTCAAAGCTGCAGTTGAAAGTGTCTGAGCGTCCGCTCAGGACCGATTGGCAAATGCTGCGAACAAGGCAAGCGTGCGCTCGCTGACGTGATGTTCGATGCCTTCGGCGTCGTGTTCGGCTGTTTCGGGGTCAAGCCCGAGGCGGATCAGAAACCGCAACACGATCTCATGTCGGTGGCGGCATTCCTTGGCCAGTGCGCGGCCTTCTTCCGTCAGAAAGACTGAACGATACTTGGCGCGGGTTATCAGGCCGTCCCGGGCCAGACGGTCGAGGGTCTTGGCCACGGTGGGTGCCGTGACGCCCATCTTGGTTGCTATGTCGACGGGACGCGCTTCGCCTTGGGTGTGAATCAATTCCGCGATCAACTCGACATAGTCTTCCGCCAACTCGTTGCGCCTAGCCGCGCGCACGCCCTGAAACGCCTCGGCGCGGGCGTCGCCAGCACGCGCTTCAGGCTCGGCTGCATCTATTGCTTGGTGATCAACGTGTGTCATCCATCCAGTTTTGCACGAAATGGATTGACACGTAAAGGCGCAGAGCAGATTGTTAGCTTCGTCTAACTTTTAGCGCACAGACTTTGCCACTCCCCTCGTGAGGAAATCTGATCCATGGCTGCCGACACCATACCGTCCGTTGATCCGTCGCGCCGCGCTTTGCTCGTCGGTGGTCTTGTGGCTGCGGGTGGTGCTGCGATCGCCGCTGGCAGCGCGCGCTCGCAAAGCGCACCGGACCCGATGGCCGGTCACGACATGTCCAACATGCCATCCGATCCCTATGCGGCACCCATGTCGGGTATGGCGCATGGCAACATGACAACGGTCGGTCTGGTCGATCACGACCGGAATGGTTTCGACCCGACCTCCATGTTGACCGACTGGGAGACGGGTCGAACCGAATTGCTGCCCGATGGCAGGACTCTGCGCACTTTCGAGGTCGATGCCGTCGACAGGGAAATCGAGATTGCCCCCGGCATTTTCTTTCCTGCCTGGACTTTCAACGGACGTGTGCCCGGTCCGGCTCTGAGGGCGAAGGAAGGTGAGCGACTGCGGATCGTCTTTCGCAATCTGGGCTCGCACCCGCATTCTATGCATTTTCATGGCATCCATTCAGCGCGGATGGACGGTGTTCCCGGCGCCGGGCTGATCGGGCCGGGTGAAGAATTCATCTATGAATTCGAAGCCAAGCCCTTTGGCTGCCATCTTTATCACTGCCACGCGCTGCCACTGAAACGGCACATGCACAAGGGGATGTATGGGCTGTTTGTGATCGACCCGGACCCCGCACGTCAGTCCGAACCGGCGCTTTCCGCCGTTGCCGCCTCGCGTGTCCTTGGCAGTCCAGAGAATGCCAACTGGCAGGAACTGGCGATGGTGATGAATGCTTTCGATACCAACTTTGATGGCGGCAACGAGGTTTATGCCTGCAACACCGTGGGCCAAGCCTACATGAACGCGCCGATCCGCATCGACAAGTCGCGTCCTGTGCGCATTTACCTGCTGAATGTGACGGAGTTCGACCCGATCAACTCGTTTCACCTGCACGCCAATTTCTTCGACTACTACGACACCGGCACGCAGCTGACGCCAACGCTGCGCACCGTCGATCTGATCATGCAGTGCCAAGCGCAGCGCGGCATTCTCGAGTTCAGCTTTGCCGACCACGAGGACGGAATGTACATGTTCCACGCGCATCAGTCCGAGTTCACCGAGCTTGGCTGGGTCGGCATGTTTGACGTTCGGGGACCCGCAGCATGAGCGACCAGAGCCAACCGACCCGCCCCGTGCTGACCCGTCTGCTGTTGGTGCTTGTGCCGTTGGCGGCCATGCTTGGTGCCTTCGTCTGGATCGCATCGCTCGATCCCTTGCGTAGCTTCAACAATGGCGCGCCTGCGATCGAAGCGCTGACCGTTGAGCGGAGCATTCTCGATGAGACCGGGATCGGGCTGTTGGTGCGCGCCGGTGGATCAGAACCCATGGTGATTGCGCAAGTGGCCGTGGACGATGCGTTCTGGACATTCACACAAGACCCACCCGGACCGATTGCGCGCGGCGATGCCGTCTGGGTGCAGATCCCCTATCCTTGGGTTCTGGGTGAGGCGCATTTTGTGAACATGCTGTCCAACACTGGGACCGCATTTGAACATGAGATTGCCGTAGCTGTGCCGACACCAAAGGCCACGGGCGGTCAGCTTCGCCTTCAGGCTCTGGTGGGCGCAATTGTTGGCCTGCTGCCGGTGGCACTTGGTCTGATGTTCTATCCGGCGATGCGCGGTGTCGGGCGGGGGGCATGAATTTCCTGCTCTCGCTGACTGTGGGCCTGCTAGCCTTCCTGCTCATCGACATGACGTCCGAGGCGCTGGAACTTGCAGCCGAAGCCGCCGCGCTGTTCCAGGGATCTGCCATGGTCTGGCTGGCTGGCTTGGCGAGTTTCCTGTTGCTGATGGCCATCAGTCGCTGGCGCGGCACGCCCGAAGGGCTGGCGCTGGCTTTCTACATCGCGATCGGGATCGGGTTGCACAATTTCGGAGAAGGGCTGGCCATCGGTGGGGCGTTCGCTGCCGGGTCGGCAGGGCTTGGCACCTTCCTCGTCCTCGGATTTGCGCTGCACAATGTGACGGAAGGCATCGGCATCGCCGCACCAATGCTGCGTGTCCGGCCACCACTTTGGACCTTTGCTGCCCTTACGTTACTGGCGGGCGGCCCG
>JAUSPL010000055.1 GCA_030656535.1 Gemmobacter sp. | reverse complement strand
CGCCCCACAAAGGTGCGCGCCTGATCTGTGTCCAAGGCATCGGGGTCTTCTTGCAAGCCGATCCGCAGATCGGCGGCAAAGGCCGTGGTCGTCATTGCGACCGAAGCCAGTAGGGTGGTTATCAGAGTCCGCGTTGTCATGGTGCAATCTCCCTGTTGGTGGTTTTTTGTTCAGTCGCAGCGCGGTACAAGGCGAAACGTCGTTGGGACGTTGCGCTGCGCTGGTGTACCCGGGCCGAAGCAAGCTGCGGCACGGGAATGGTTGCGTGATGATGGCAGGCGACCTGGCCTGCGCCGGTATCTGTCAGCACGGGCCGGCTGGTCCGGCAAATGTCGGTGACAAACGGACAGCGCGTGTGAAATTTGCAGCCAGACGGCGGGTTTGCCGGTGACGGAATATCGCCGCCCAGCACACGCCGTTCACCCCCGGCACCTGGCACGGGAACCGGAATCGCCGCCAGCAGCGCCTGCGTATAGGGATGCCGCGGCGCCGTGAAAAGCGTCTCGGTCGTGGCCAGTTCAACCACCTCGCCCAGATACATCACCGCAACCCGGTCGCTCATATGGCGTATAACGGCCAAATCATGCGCAATGACGATCAGGGTCAGCCCAAAATCCGCCTTCAGGTCCTCCAGCAGGTTCACGATCTGCGCCTGAACCGAAACATCCAGCGCCGACACCGGCTCATCGCCGATCAAAAGCTTCGGCCCCGACGCAAGCGCCCGCGCAATTGAGATCCGCTGCCGTTGCCCGCCCGAAAACTCGTGCGGGTAGCGGTCGCCCTGTTCGGGTCGCAGACCCACCCTGGACAGCAGCTCTGCGACCCGCGCCCGACGACCAGAGGCCGACAGGTCCGAATGAACCAGCAAAGGCTCGCCCACGATGGTTTCCACCGACATACGGGGGTTCAACGACGAAAACGGGTCTTGAAAGATGAATTGCATTTCGGACCGCAAGGCCCGCATTTCCGACGCCGACACGTCGGTCAGGTCACGCCCGTCATAGATCACCTTGCCCGCGCTTGGTTCGATCAGTCGCAGCAACAGGCGCGCCAAAGTGGACTTTCCGCACCCTGATTCGCCCACAATTGCAAATGTCTCGCCCCGCCGCACCTGCAACGACACTCCGTTGACCGCATGGATTATGGTGGGCTTGGCCAACAGTCCGCCCCCCACGGTGAACCTGCGCTGCAAATCGACGGTTTCCAGGATCAAGCTCATGCGACCCGCTCCTCCAGTGGTGCGCGAATACAGGCGTTGGCGTGCCCGTTCGCATCGGCCAGCAGCGCGGGCCGCCCTTGCGCACATGCGTCCACCACGAACGGGCAGCGCGCGGCAAACCGACAGCCCGACGGCATGGCGTCCGGCACCGGCACAGATCCCGGGATCGTCAGCAAACGCCCTTGCCGACCCGACAACGCGGGCATCGACCCCATCAGACCCAATGTATACGGGTGCTGAGGCTCGTTGAATATCTGATCCACCGGCCCGCTTTCGACGACGCGCCCGGCATACATCACCGCCACCTCGTCGGCGATTTCTGCCACGACACCAAGATCATGGGTGATCATCAACAGGGCCGCCCCGGTTTCGGCCTGCAATTCATGCATGAGATCCAGAATCTGCGCCTGAATGGTCACATCAAGCGCCGTGGTCGGTTCGTCCGCGATCAGAAGTTGCGGGTCGTTGGCCAGCGCCATCGCGATCATCACACGCTGCCGCATCCCACCCGACATCTGGTGCGGATAATCATCCAGGCGCTTTTCCGCGGCGGGCATCCGAACCTTTCGGAACATCTCCAATGCCCTGTCACGCGCTTCGGCGGCGGAACAGCGTTTGTGCCGCCGCACGGCTTCGGCAACCTGTTCGCCAACCGTGAACACAGGGTTCAGACTGGTCATCGGCTCTTGAAAGATCATCGCCATCCGGTTGCCACGCAGATCCTCCAGCTCACCATGCGGCAAGGTCAGCAGATCGCGGCCCTGAAACCTTACCCGCCCGCCGGTCACCGTGGCGGACCGTTTGGGCAACAGGCCCATCACCGCCAAGGACGTCACCGACTTGCCGCACCCGGACTCGCCCACCAGACACAAGGTCTTGCCGGCAGGGATAGCAAAGCTGACCCCGTCAATCAGGTCCACAGGCTGCCCCCGGAACCGCACCGACAGGTTTTCGACAGCCAACACATCATCAGGCATCGCTCAGCGCCTCTAGGGAAGTAAGCCGCAGCATATTGTCGTTCAACGCCATCATGTGCGCCCGCATGGCCTCGCCTGCCCCGATCGGATCATGGGCGGCAATCGCATCCACAATCGCGCGGTGCTGACCCTGATACAGGGTCAGATTGGCCCGGCTGCGCGCCCGTTCGCGGATGCTGCGCCATGCGGCATCCTGGCGCGAGCGGTCGATGGCATCAAAGATGACAAGAAAGAACCTATTGTCTGCCGCTCGTGCAATCTCTCGGTGCAAGGCGCTGTCCCACAGCTCGCGCTCATCGGCATCACCCGAACCGTCAAGCCGTGCGATGATGTCGCGCATCCGTGCCACCGCATCAGGGCGAGCCCGCAACGCTGCCAGCTGCGCAAGCTGTGGCTCGACGCGCAGTCGCACCTCCATCACTTCGGTAAAGTCTGCGATCGGTTCATCCTGAGCGTCCAGACCCATTGGTCGCGGTCCGGCAAAGGTCCCCGCGCCTTGCTTGCGCCAGACCAGCCCCTCGGTTTCCAGGACCTCCAGCGCACGGCGCACGGACCGGCGGCTGATCCCCAGGCTTTCGGCCAGTGCACGTTCGGTCGGCAGTTTTGCAGCCCCGGTACCCGGAACGGAAACAAGAAGCCGCCGAATGCGCTCCAACGCAAGAGTGGAATTGTCAGTCTCTGCCAAGGTAGCCCCACCCGAACCATTCGCCATTGGTTCAGTTTTGGCCCGCGTTTGGCGCAGGACAAGAAAAAGCTCACCCACCAGCGCCATTTCACGCCGATTTATGAAAATCTACGCAAAATTGCCTAAAATATAGGCTAAATCCTCACTGAGCAGAGGAATACTCACCTTATCCAGAATCAGCCAAGGCCGAAAGGCCGCAAATCTTAGGCTGAAAGTAACCTTTGCACAGTCGTGGCGCACCGACCCGTGACCGGGTCGGCCCATCGCCATGAACCAATATGGAAAAGGTTCAGCCCACCAGCAGCGGCAACCGCACCTCGACCAGACGGGCCATGATCGACGCCCCGACCGGCAACACAGTGGGGTCCAGCACAAATCCCGGGTTGTGCAGCGGCACCGTGCCCGCATGGCCCACCCGGCAATAAGCCCCCGGCACCACGCGCAGCATGTCAGCAAAATCCTCGGACCCGGTCACAGGCGCCTCGTTTTCCGACACATTCCTGGCCCCGACGATATCCGCTGCGGCAGCGGCATAGGCAGACGCCAGTTCCGCATCATTGACCAACACGTCAAAGGCGTTGCGCACATCAGCTTCGATCACGACCCCATGCGCCAGCGCGAACCCTGCGCAGATTTCCTCCAGCCGCCGCTTGGCCATGTCGAACACCTCGTCCGAGAAATACCTGATGGTTCCTCCCAGCGTCGCGGTTTCCGGCACCACGTTATAGGCTGTCCCCGCATGCAGTTGCGTCACCGACAAGACAAGTGTCTCAAGCGGAGGCGTATTGCGGCTGACGATGCTTTGAAGTTCGACCGCCAAAGACGCGGCAATCAGAAGCGAATCCCGCCCGTTGTGCGGCGTGGCAGCGTGAACCCCGCGCCCCTTGATCCGGATGTCAAAAAACGCCGCCCCGGCCATTGCGGCCCCGGCCCGGATGCCGAATGTTCCCGGCTTGCCGTTCGGGGAATTGTGCATCCCGAACACCTCGTCACAGGGAAACCTCTCGAACAGGCCCTCTGCGATCATGCCCCGCGCCCCGCCCATTCCTTCTTCTGCGGGTTGAAAGATCAGCACCACAGTGCCGTCAAAGTCCCGCGTCTGGGCCAGATAGCGTGCAGCACCCAATAGCATGGTGGTATGCCCGTCGTGGCCACAGGCATGCATGGTGCCGGGATTGGTCGAAGCATAGGCCAACCCGGTGTCTTCCAGAATGGGCAACGCGTCCATATCGGCCCGCAAGCCGACCCGCCGGTTGCCGCCACCCTTACCGCGCAGCACCCCTATCACGCCGGTTTTGGCAATGCCGGTGTGAACCTCATCGACGCCATAGCTGCGAAGCAGGTCCGCCACGATGGCCGCAGTCCGCGATTCCTGAAATCCGATCTCGGGGTGCGCGTGCAGGTCCTGAAAGATGGCAGTCAGTTCATCGGCAGCGGATTCGATCTGAGGTAACAACGGCATGGACAGGCCTTTCGGGTTTATGACCCGGCAAGCCTAGCCCATCCGCCGCCGATCACAACACATAGCGGCTGAGGTCTGCCGACCGGCTGAGGTCGCCCAGATACTTTTCCACAAACCCGGCATCAACCACGACCGCCTCTCCGCCCCTGTCCGGCGCCGTGAAAGACAGTTCCTCGAACACCCGTTCCATCACGGTATAAAGCCGCCGCGCACCGATGTTTTCGACAGAACGGTTCACTTCGGCCGCGATCCGCGCCAGCGCGGCGATGCCATCTTTTGTGAAACTGACCGTTACCTGCTCGGTCGCCATCAGCGCGGTATATTGCAAGGTCAGCGCATTGTCGGTTTCCGTCAGGATGCGAACAAAATCTTCCTCGGTCAGCGCCCGCAATTCGACTCGTATCGGCAGACGGCCTTGCAATTCCGGCAACAGGTCGGACGGCTTGGCGATATGAAACGCGCCGCTTGCGATGAACAGGATATGATCCGTCTTGACGGGCCCATGCTTGGTCGACACCGTCGTCCCCTCGATCAGCGGCAACAGATCGCGCTGCACGCCCTCTCGGCTGATGTCGGCGCCTCGGGTATCTGCGCGCGCACAGACCTTGTCGATTTCGTCGATGAACACGATCCCGTTTTCCTGCACGGCCTCCAGCGCGGCCACCTTGATCACTTCGTCATCAAGAAGTTTGTCTGCCTCTTCCGAGATCAACAGCTCATAGCTTTCGGCCACCGACAGACGTTTGCGGACCTTGCGCCCGCCAAAAGCCTTGCCGAACAGATCGCCCAGATTGATCGCCCCCATGCCCGGCATTGCCCCCGGCATGTCCATCGCGGGGAACGGGCTGGCCGTATCGGCGACCTCGAGTTCAATCATCGTTGCATCCAGCTCGCCGCGCTTCAGCTTTCCACGGAACATCTCGCGGGTTTGTTCGCGCGCATCGACACCAGCCAGTGCTTCGATCACACGGTCCTCGGCGGCGCTGTGGGCGCGGGCCTTGACCTCTTCACGCATCCTGTCGCGGGTGTCGGCCATGGCCGCGTCAACCAGATCGCGGATGATGCTGTCGACGTCGCGGCCGACGTAGCCCACCTCGGTGAACTTGGTTGCCTCGACCTTCAGGAACGGCGCGCGGGCCAGTTTTGCCAGCCGCCGCGAGATTTCGGTTTTGCCAACCCCCGTCGGCCCGATCATCAGGATGTTCTTGGGATAAACCTCATCGCGTATTGCGGGATCCAACTGCCGCCGACGCCAGCGGTTTCGCAACGCAACGGCAACGGCACGTTTGGCATCACGCTGGCCGATGATAAAGCGATCAAGCTCAGAGACAATCTCGCGCGGGGTCAGGTCAGACATCAGAACTCCGTGTAGGGGGGAAGGCTGCGCTTGCCAGGAAATTCGGGCAAGGCACGCATCAAACGGGCGCGCATCTGGGTCCAGAACGTGCCCATGAAGGTCAAGAACGCGCCAAGGATCAACAGCAGCAGCGCGAAGGACCCGGCGTTGTCGCCCGCCTGAATGGCCCAAGCGACCAAAACGCCCACATAACCGAAGCCCGCCGTCAGAAACGACCGCCGATCAATCACCAGGGCCAGCACCGACACAGCAACCAACGCCACAGCCAGCCACAGGTTGCCCGCCAGCCCGCCGGTGTTATAGGCCGTCAGCGCAATGGTATTGACCAAGGCTGGTGCAGCCAGGATATGCAGCCAAAAGCCAGATGCGCTCCACCGCCCCAGCCGGTGCGGGTCGCGCATGTCGAACAACAGGCCTGCGGCAAAGGCTATCAGGCCAAAGATCAGCGTTGCAATCGCAAGGCCCGACCCTGATCGCAGGTCAAACAGGTGCTCAAGTCCGCGCAAGTCGTTGTAGGGGCGCACGGCGTCGACCAGAAGGTAGACCAGCGCGGCACCCATGACACCAGCAAGCAACATGGTGAACGGCACCTTGAAAGCGCGATACCACACGGCAAGCCCCGCCAGACCCATCAGGCAAAACAGAACAAGCGTTCCGCGCCCTTCGGGCAGGCGTTCGGGTTGCAGGTCAAGGATCAGCCACAGCATCCCGCCCGCACCCAAAGCATAGGCGATGGTCAGCACGATAGATGGAAGCGCCATCCGGCGTTTGCGGATGAAATATATCCCGAAGACCCAGGCCAGAGCTGCCGCCACCGCCGGCAGGCTTGCAGTGTCCAGAATCCCCGCGAACACCATGATCCCGGAAAACAGCAAAACGATGCCGACCGACACAAAAATCTCGGCAAAGCCCCGGAACAATTCAAATGGCTCGTCGTCCAGTGCCATCCCCGCACGCTGTCCGGCGCGAGACTGGCCCAACACGATCAACCGGGCGGCCTGCGGTTCCGACAAAACGCCTGCGGCAACAGCGGCGCGCAGATCGTCAAGCTCAAGCGCCATGGCCGATCCTTTCGACCGTCAGATTGCCGTTGGTGTACACACAGATATCGGCGGCAATCGCCATTGCCTTGCGCGCGATGCCTTCGGCGGACAGATCGGTTTCCATCAGCCCGCGCGCGGCGGCCAAGGCGTAGTTGCCGCCCGACCCGATCGCCGCGACATCATGTTCCGGTTCCAGCACGTCGCCCGCGCCGGTGATCACAAACAGGGCTGTCCCGTCTGTGACGATCAACATGGCCTCAAGGTTGCGCAGGTATTTGTCCATCCGCCAGTCT
>JAUSPL010000053.1 GCA_030656535.1 Gemmobacter sp. | reverse complement strand
CTATGAGGTCAGCCGCCGGATGGAGAGGGGCGCCCCGCTGGACTGGCCGGGGGTTCTTGGCGTGATCTTTCGTCAAAAGGACCGGCAGATCCCGTCCCTGGCGGCGGTGATCGTGGTGTTCTTCCTGTTCTGGAATTTTCTGGCGCACATGATCTTTGCGCTGTTCATGGGCTTGCAGGTCATGACCAACATTTCCAGTTCCTGGAGCGTGTTTCTGACCATGCAGGGTCTGTTGATGGTGACGGTTGGGTCACTGGTCGGGGCGGTGTTTTCGGCGGTGCTGTTTTGCCTGACGGTCGTGGCGCTGCCGATGCTTTTGGACCGAGAGGTGGATTTTGTCACCGCGATGCTGACCAGCCTCGACTGTGTGCGCGCCAACCCGGTCGTGATGCTGACCTGGGGTGCATTGATCGCCGTGTTGCTGTTCGCGGGGATGGTCCCGTTTTTCCTGGGGCTGTTCGTGGTTCTGCCCGTGCTGGGGCATGCCAGTTGGCACCTGTACCGGCGCGTGCTTGTCTGACGTCGGTGCCAAGCTCGGGCGCACGAACTCAAGGCATCCTGATGCAATGCAAAACGCCGCAGGACCCATTGGGCCCTGCGGCGCATAATAATCACGCACGCCCCCGATGATCAAGGGCGCGGTCGCAAACGTGTCAGCCGCCTGCGGGCGGCTTGGTCCCTGTCGCCAGCGGGTCATCCTGACGCTGAACCGAGCCTTCGAAGTGGGCACCCGATTCGATGGCAATCGTCTTGTGGATGATGTCGCCTTCGACCCGTGCCGTTGAGGTCAGACGGACCTTCAGGCCACGGACACGGCCGATTACCCGGCCATTGATCACGATGTCATCGGCGACGATTTCGCCGCGGATGGTGGCGCTTTCGCCGACAGTCAGCAGATGCGCGCGGATATCGCCTTCGACCACGCCCTCAACCTGGATGTCGCCTGTGGTTTTCAGGTTTCCAACCACAGTCAGGTCTGTCGAAAGCACAGACGCTGCCGGTTTTGCCTTGGAGGCGGTGGGCGCATAGTCGGTTTTGGGCGTCGCCGTCATGGACTCGGGCACCTTTTTGTCTGCTTCCGGGGCCTTCGGGCCGGGTTCGTTGATCCTGCTCTTAGAAAACATTGGTCGCTGCCTTGATATAGGTCATCGGATTCACGGGATTACCACCCAGACGCACTTCGTAGTGCAGGTGGACCCCGGTGGAACGTCCTGTCGATCCCATATCACCGATCCGCTGTCCGCGCGAGACGGTTTGTCCCTCGGACACCTTGATTTGTGACATATGGGCGTAAAGTGTCTCGATCCCGAAGTCATGACGGACGATTACGGTCTTGCCATAGCCCTGATGCCAGCCGGCCTTGACCACAACACCGTCCGCAGTCGTATGGATCGCGGTACCGTAGGGGCCGGCGAAATCGGTACCCGAATGCATCCGGGTGCCCATGCCCTTGGGGTCGCGGCGGTAGCCAAAGCCCGAGGTATAGCGGAACGCGCTTTTGATCGGGGTTGCGAAGGGCAGTTTGCCCAAGGCCAGACGGTAAAGCGCCATCCGGTCCAGACCGGACAGAACTGCATTGGCGCGCAATTCGTCGTTGGAAATATCGGCACCCTTGGTGGAAATCCGCAGCGGCGTTATCGGACCGCCTTGCCCGGAAAAGCCGCGCCGGACCTGATTCAATACGTCATCGGGTCGCAAACCGGCCGCGCGGAACATGTTGTCCAACGGCTCCATCGACACGGTGACGGCTTCTTCCAGCTTTCCAAAGATTTCGTCGTTACGTTCTTCCAGCAGGCGCTTTTCAAGGGCGACGACCTCAGTTTCGTTGCGGGCCTGATCGGCAAGCCCGGCCATCACGTCGCGCTGAGCGGCGGTTGCGGTCAGCGCGTCAGCCAGCACGTCCAGCGTCACTTCGGTATCGCGGGCGCGGGTTGCCTCTGGGCTGCCTTCACCACCTTGGGCAACCAGCGTTTCGCGCAGGCTCCCCGCCTCGTTGCGGGCGTCGTCGCGTTCGGCGATCGTGCGGCGCAGCGTTTTTTGCACCACATCAAGCCCGGTTTCCATTTCCTTGCGCCGGTTTTCAGACCCGACCAAAAGCGACTGCATTTCCGAAACCTTGCCGAGCGCCAGGTTGAACCGTTCTTGCGCACGCACAGCTTCATCGGCGCGTTCATCGCGTTCGCGCGACAGCGCGTCCAGACGCGCCTCAAAGCTGGCTTGTTCGCGCAAGGCTTGTTCGCGCCCTGATCCGGCACCCAGGCTGTCGATCATCAGCATCGACGTTGCAACGATCATCCAGGAAAACAGCGCCCCGCCCACGCCCAGCCCCACGGCCTGGGTCAAGGGGCGCAGGCGAATGAACTTGGTTCCGGCATCAGACTTCAGAAACAGACGCTGTTCTGGGAACCGATGCTCCAATGCGTGATTCACCCGATACATGATCCGTTGCGGCATATGGTCTGTCCCCAGTCTGTTCGGTCAGGGTCAACGACCCGAACCTGTCCCGTCGCCGGTTTGACCTGTACGGGCTATGTACGCAACAAATTTGACCAGTTGGGGGCGTAACCTTGCCGAACGCGCAGGGTTTCGGCGGGATTTCGCCGATCTGACCGGGGCTTCGGTGTCAAACTGTGGCGTGGTCCGGAGGGGTCAACGTTGTGTGGCAGTCTCGGCAAGGGGCCAATAGAAATCGGGCGGCAGACCTGCCTCGGCGCGCTTTTCCTCATTGAAGGGCGGTTTCAGGGCGCCGTGGAAATACTGGCGGACAAGGGCGTGGAATGTATCCTTGGGGTCCTGTTCGTGGCGACCGCACAGAAAGTTGAACCATTTCGACCCATAGGCAACGTGGCCGACCTCTTCGGCATAGATGGTTTCCAGCGCTGTGATGGCCCCGGAATCACCTGCCTTGCGGAACACCTCGATCATCTGCGGGGTCACGTCCAGGCCCCGCGCCTCCAGAACCATCGGCACCACAGCGAGGCGGCCCATGAAATCGGTCGCGGTGTCTTCGGCGGCGCGCCACATGAACGCATGGGCGGGCATGGCACCATAATAGCTGTCCGCAGCTTCAAGACAGTCGCACATCAGGTTGAAATGCTTGGATTCTTCGTCCGCGGCCTTGACCCAGTCATCATAGAATCCAAGCGGCATCCTGACATGTGCAAAGCGGGCGATGATATCCCAGTGCAAGTCAACCGCGTTCAGTTCGATATGCGCCACAGCATGCAACAACGCCTGTCGACCCGCCAGGGTGCCGGGGCGGCGGCGGGGCATGTCGCGCGGTTGCAGCAGTTCGGGCTGATCGGGGCGGGCCGGGCGGTCCGGCGGTGTCACTTGCCCGATATCCAGGGGCGTACCTTCCGCACGGGCGGCAAACCACGTCGCAGCATGACGACGCGACAGCGCGGTCTTTTCGCGGCCATCAGCGGTGGACAAGACATCCACCGCCATCTGGGACAGGGTCAAGGTCACAGGGCTTGCACCGCGGCCAGCACATCCTCGACGTGGCCCTTGACCTTGACCTTCGGCCAGATGCGCGCGATGCGGCCGGTTGCGTCGATCAGGAAGGTCGCGCGTTCAATCCCCATGTAGGTTCGGCCGTACATGTTTTTTTCAACCCATACGCCATATTCTTCGCAGGTTGTGGTGCCCTCGTCGGATCCGAGGATCACGCCCAGCCCGTGCTTGGCCACGAACTTGTCATGTGCCTTGACGCTGTCTTTGGATATCCCGATCACCGTGGCTCCGGCGGCGGCAAACGCCGCTGCCTGTGCCGTGAAATCCAGCGCCTCAAGCGTGCAGCCCGAGGTGTCATCCTTTGGGTAGAAGTAAACCACCACCTTTGCCGGTCGCTGGCCGGTCAGGGTGACAGTGCCGCCGCCGTCGCGTGGCAGGGTAAAATCGGGGGCCAGATCGCCAGTGGAGAGCATGGGCATATCCTTGCTGAATGTGGACTTCGGCCCGGCTAACGCTTTGCGTTTCCGGGTGCCAAAGCGCAAGATAGGGCGCACGCGGGGGAAAAACCACCCCGCAAGGAAGGGCTGGGGCAACCAGCGGCAAACGGGCGGATGAACACAGACCCTGATATTCCCGCCACCGCCCCGGACCCAACGGGGCGCAAGAACCGACCGCGCCGGGGCTATCGGCGGCGGCGCCCGGTGGTTCATGTGCCTTGGCAACGGCGGCTCTTGCGCGCGGTGCTGGGGGCTGGCGCGGTTTTTGTTGTCTTTGCGCTGGGGTTGACGCTTGCTGCGGCGCTGCTGGGCGGTCGGTCCTTCGTGCTGCCGGTCTGGGCTGTTGCCGAGGCGGAATCGCGGTTGAACCGGGCGTTTGACGGGCAGGCGGCGGTGTCGCTGGGCGCGGTCCAGTTGTCCTTGACGGCGTCGGGGCGTCCGCAGGTCCGATTGCTGGAACTGCGGCTGATGCGTGCAGATGGGACGGATCTTGCGCTGTTGCCCGAAGCTACGGCAGAATTTGATGCGGCGGCCTTGTTGCGGGGCGCGCTGCGCCCGACACGTCTGCGGCTGTCGGGGGCGCAGGCGGTGCTGCGCCGCGAAACCGACGGCACCTTTGATCTGAACATCGGTCAGGGGATGCAGGGCAACGCGCCGACCAACTTTGCCGGTTTGCTGGATCGGCTGGATCGCGCCCTGAGCCTGCCGATATTGTCGGATCTGGAACGGCTTGAGGCCGAGGCCCTTACCTTGACGCTGGATGACCGCCGCGCGGGCCGGGTCTGGACCGTGGGCGACGGGTCGATGACGCTTGAGCCGCGCGAAACCGAGGTTGCGCTGAGCATGGGCTTTGGTCTGGTCGGTGGGGCC
>JAUSPL010000047.1 GCA_030656535.1 Gemmobacter sp. | reverse complement strand
CCAGCCGCCCGACCATCCGATCCGTCGCACCAATGTCTTTCAGGTACTTGAGGCAGGTGTCATAGGCCGCTGCCACCCGCCCTTCGTCAATCATCATGTGACCCTTGGGGTGCTGGGACATATGCGCAGCCTCGGCCAGATACTCGGCCTCGCGCCGCACTTTGGCCGGCAATCTGCGCCCGCCGCGCCGCAGCTTTTCGCGCAGGCCGGTTCCTCCGATATTCAGACGCTCTTGCATAAGGGCGGCAATCCTGTCGGCCATCTGCTGCACTGTTACCGCACTCATGCCAATGGCCCCTTTTCCTGTCTGTGGCGACCGTACATTGTGGCGGGCGTGGGCTCAACACCTCTGGCGGGGCGCAGACGGGCGCGCTAAGAAGCGATATGCTGAATATCATACGTCATGGCACCAATACAGGTGCAGCGCCGCTCTTGATTGTCCATGGCCTGTTCGGGTCTGCCCGAAACTGGGGTGTGATCGCGCGTCGCCTGTCGGAACATCGCACCGTGCTGGTGGTCGACATGCGCAACCATGGCGACAGTCCCTGGATGCCAACCCATACATATGCCGAAATGGCCGCTGACCTGGCCAAGGTCATCACCGACAATGGGGGCCAAGCCGATGTGCTGGGGCATTCCATGGGTGGCAAGGCTGCGATGGCGCTTGCCCTGTTGCACCCCGACCTCGTGCGCCGGCTTGTGGTCGCAGATATCGCGCCGGTTGCCTACGATCACAGCCAGTCCCATCACATCGCCTCGCTGCGCGAGTTGGACCTGACCGGGCTTTCTACCCGTGCCGAGGCCGACCGCCGCCTGTCGAACCTGATCGACGATCCGGCCCTGCGGGCGTTTTTTCTGCAATCGCTTGACCTGAAGTCGACGCCGCCGCGCTGGCGGATCAATCTCGACGTGCTGGATGCTGAAATGTCCGGGATTGTCGGTTGGCCCGAAATCAGCGGGCAATTTGACGGACCGACCTTCTTTCTGTCAGGTCAGTTGTCCAATTATGTAAAACCTGACGACCGCGCGCATATAGTGTCGTTGTTCCCAAAGGCGCGATTTGCACGTATTCCTGACGCGGGGCATTGGCTCCATGCCGACAAACCAAGGGAATTCGAGGCTGCGGTGGCCGCATTTATTGACCACCCGTCAGCCTGACGGCCAATCGCGTCGCAAAGACCCTGGCCGAAACCGACGCCAGACACGTCAACCAGAACCGTCTGCTTGACGACCACACCACGCGAGCAGTCCAAGGCGATGCCATTCGGCCACGCCTTTCCCCTGTGACCGCAAGGTTCAAAAACACAGGTTCGCCCCTTCGATCACGCGCACTTGCCCAGAAATTCCGGGTTGATATCCGACCAGCCCCCTGCGACGCGGCGCACTAGATCTGGCTGTCAAACTGCTGCACAGCGCCCGCAAGATAATCAACGAACCCGCGCGCGGCGTCCGACAGCACTTTGTCCTTTGACCAGACAATACCGATTTCCATCGGTGGGATCGTTTCAAGGATCGGCACCCGTTCGATCCGGCGCCCCTCCAGGGACCACGGGCGATAGACCGTGTCCGCCACGATGGTCACGCCCTGCCCCAACGCAATCCATTCACGCATCGCCTCCATCGAAGACGTGCGAAAGACCACGTTGGGCTCCAGGCCAAGGGTCTTCCAATAGGTGCGGATAACCTTTTCGCCCTCGTCAACCAAAAGAAAGACATATGGCAGCGACTCGACCTCGCGGAGGGATACGGTTTTCTGGGCCAATAGCGGCGAATTGGCACTGACCCACAGCTGACGGCGCGCCTTGAGCAAGGCAGTGCTTGCCAGCCGGTCGCTGTCTTCCAGGTTCGAGGTCAGCATGACCGCGCAATCCGCCTGCCCTTCCAACAGCGCATCCTCACATTCGGGGCGTGTCAGTTCTACCAGGGTGATATCGACGTTTGGATACTGGCTGCGGAACTTTGCCAGATAGGGCAGCATGAAATACCCGACAACGACGTGGGTTGCCACGACCCGAAGCGTCCCTGCGATGTTGCTGTCAGCCTGAAATGGCCAGCGCTGCGCTTCGTCCACAGCGCCCAAGACGGCCAGAGCATGCTGATGGAACATGTGGCCCCGATGGGTCAGCGTGACGCCGTAGGCATGCCGGTCAAACAGCGACACGCCCAGCGTCCGTTCCAGTTCCAGAATTGCCGTCGTGATCGCGGATTGCGAGATCCCGACATCCACGGCAGCATTGGCGATCTTGCCGTGTTTCGCCGCTGTCACGAAATAGGCCAGTTGCCGCAGTGTGAACACAGGTGGCTTCACCACAATCTCCGTGTGCATTGGGGTCTGACCCATACCATCGACATATCTATGATTCAGATATTCATCATGGCAAAATTGAATTTGACTATACCGCCCCAAGATCCTCCAATCAAGGTCGCTGATCGCTCCTGGGGAGGTGACCGATGACGCAACTCAAGGCCCGCATAGCCGCAAAACGGATTGAGGCGCTGGACATCTGTTCATTTGAACTGGTGCCTGTGGCCAATGTCAATTTTCCGGCCTTCGAAGCGGGTGCACATATTGATCTGCATCTGCCCGGTTTGCCGGTCCGGCAGTATTCCCTGTGCAACGCGCCCTCCGATGCGCAGCGCTATCAACTTGCAATCTTGCGGGAACCCCAATCGCGCGGGTTTTCACGCCGCATGCATGACGACGTCCAGATCGGCGATGTGATCGAGATAAGCTCGCCCAAGAACCACTTCGCGCTCGCCTCTGCGATGGATGAGGCTGTGCTGATAGCCGGCGGTATCGGGGTAACGCCGATCCTTGCGATGGCCGAGGCCCTGCACGACGCGGGGGTGCCGTTCACCTTGCACTATTGCACCCGGTCTCCCGAACGGGCGGCTTTTGTCGATCGTTTGCGCGCGGCGGATTGGGCTGACAGGGTCAGCCTGTATTTTGACGACGATCAAGCCAACAGACGACTGGATCTTTCGGCGCTTCTGGCACATCGGTCGCCGGGAAAGCATCTTTATTTTTGTGGGCCCTCTGGCTTTCTGGACTGGATCAAGACCGCAGCAGCCGCACAAGGTTGGCCTGCCGATCAGGTCCACTGCGAGTATTTCTCGGGGACTGTCGAAACGCGCGATAGCGATCAGGCGTTCGAGATCGAGATTGCAGAGACAGGTCAAATCATCACCGTGGCAAAGGGACAAACCGCGCTGTCGGCCATGGTCGCTGCCGGGATCGACGTTCCCTGTTCATGCGAAGAAGGCGTCTGCGGCATGTGCATGACCCCAGTCAAGGAGGGGACGCCCGATCACCGGGATCAGTTCCTGACCGAGGCAGAGCGCGCGCGGGGCGATGTATTCATGCCGTGCTGCTCTCGTTCGGTCAGCGCGCGGCTGGTTGTGGCGCCCGACTATTGAGGCGCCAGGAATTGATGACACGAACAGAAAAGGATCGCCCGATGGCCCATCCCGCCAGCACCGCCCGCGTAATCGATGTGCATGCCCATGCCGTTCTGGCCGAAACCATGGGCGCAGCCGGGACCTTTGGACCTGAAATCGGGGCATCGACTGACGGGGTGCCTTGGTTCCGCGTCGGATCGTACCGACTGGATGGGGTGCGCTATGTCGGCAGTCCGTTCATGGACCCTGCCTTGCGGGTTCAGCGCATGGACGCCGCCGGAATCGATTTTCAGATCCTGTCCCCCAATCCCCTGACGCTGTTCCACTTCATCCCCGCGCCGCAGGCGATTGCATTTTGCACAACGCATAATGACGCCTTGGCACGTGTTGTGGCAGCCCATCCGACGCGACTGGCCGCTCTTGCCGCACTGCCATTGCAAAGCATTCCTGACGCCTGTGCCGAACTGCGCAGGGCGGTGAATGATCTTGGCTTTCTGGGTGCCCTGATCGGCACCGACGCGCCGCACCCTCTGGACAGCCCGGCCATGGATGCCCTGTACGAAACCTGCGTGGCGTTGAATGTACCGCTGTTCATCCACCCGGGTCCGGCTGGTATCGACGGCCCACCGGGCGACCCCGCGCTGAAGCGGTTCGACCTTGACGTGATCGTGGGGTTTGCCGCGCAAGAGGTGCTGGCAGTGTGCACGTTGATCTTCGGCGGGGTACTGGACCGACACCCGGCACTTGATATCTGTCTTAGCCATGGCGGCGGATCTGCGGGCTATTTGTTCGGCCGCATGTCCCGCGCTGCGAAAAAACGACCTTGGGCCCCCGAAGCGTTGCGTGCTGATGGCGCGATGGAGGAACGGTTTTCCCGGCTGTGGTTCGACAACCACTTGAACCGCGACGCCTCACTGGACCTGCTGGTTTCCATCATCGGCGATGATCGGCTGGTCTATGGCACCAACTTCGCGGGCTGGGACGCCCCCGATGCGGGTATGGCGCATCTGCCGGACGCAAAACTGGCCCACAATGCGCGTAAACTACTGCGGCTCTGACCGAGAAAGAGGTTTGCTATGGACGAAACAATCCTGATTGCGAATGGCAGCGTCATCGACGGCACGGGTGCTGCGCCGCGCAAGGCGTCTGTGTTGATCCGCGACGGCAAAGTTGCCGAAGTGGCCCAAACAATCGACGCACCCGACGCGCGGGTCATCGACGCCACCGGGCAGACGGTCATGCCGGGGCTGATCGACGCACATTGCCATCTGGCCTTTGATGACGCCGCGTCCAACGCCGAAATCTTCCACCAGCGGCGCAATGCCCTTTCGGCGCTGGTCGCGTCCTACAACGCGCGAAAACTTTTGCGCGCCGGAGTGACCGGCGTTCTGGACCCCGACAGCACATTCGAAAACATGATCGACCTGCGGGATGCCATCGACGCGAACATCGTTGAAGGGCCCCGCATGGCCTGCGGATCATATGCGCTGATCAACAATCTTGGCGGTACGGCAGGCACGCTGATCGGCGACTCCGGGATCACAGGGTATTACAAGGTGGTCAGTGGCCGCGACGACATCGTGGCCGAAATCCGGCGACAGATCAAACATGGCGCGGACTGGATCAAGGTGCATGTCACCGGTGTCGTCCCCCGGATGGCCCATTTGGGCGAGGTCTGCGTATGGACGCTGGATGAGCTGAAGCTGATCTGCGACACCGCGCACGAACTGCACACCCCAGTCATGGGCCATTGCCGCGGCGCCGAGGCCACACGCCGTGCCGCCGTGGCCGGGTTCGACCTGATCTTTCACGCCACGGCCATGGATGAAACGGCCCTGCGCGAGGTGATCGACCGCAAGATCCCGATTGCGCCCGCCCTGACCTTTCAGGCCAATATGGTGGACTTTGGACCCAAACTTGGCACATCGGACACTCTGATCCGCCTGTTCGAACGCGAGATAACGGAAAGCATCGACACGATCCAGATCGCCCACAAAGCGGGCGTGCCCATTTTGTGTGGATCCGAATCCGGGTTTTCGCTGGTCCCTTATGGGGACTGGCACTACCGCGAAATGGAAGTATTCGTGAAATACTTTGGCTTTTCGCCGCTGGAAGCGATCCGGTCTGCCACCTCGCAAGGCGCGCGGGCTTTGCGGATGGAAGGACGTGTTGGCACCATCGCCCCCGGGTTCGAGGCTGACATCATCTGCGTGACGGGGGCCGTCGAGCAGGACGTCACAATTCTGGGCAATACGGACAACATCAAGCGCGTCATGATCGGCGGCGTTGAAAAATCGCTGGCTCCGCTGCCCGTCCGCAAGCCGATAAGCGGCTGGCGGTTGGCCAGCATGGGCAAAAAGCTGACCCGCGATTATATGGGGACACAGACGCCCCCGGATGAACCTTTCGAAGCAATCGAACTGCACTGACCTTGCAGACATGAAAAAAGGGCGCCCAATCGGGCGCCCTTTGTCATTTCCAGGGGGTGCTTACTTTGCCTCGACCCAAAGGCCGTCCTGGACGCGCATCACGACGCCGCCGAAATGCGGCACACGGTTTTCGTCAAAGGTGATCGTTCCGCCACCCAGGACAACCGGCACCTGATTGGTCGCAGCCATCGCATCACGCAGCTTTTCGCGCGTCACATCGCCCTCGATGCTGCGCAGCGCGCTGGCCAGAACCGCCATCATCGAATAGCCCGTTGCGGCCCAATGATCCGGCGCAACCCCGAATTTGGCTTGATAGGCTGCGGTAAAGGCGCGGGTTTCATCCGAACGGGTTGCCACAAACGTGGCCGGAAACAGAACACCCTCGCCCGCCGAGCCTGCGGCCGTCAGGAAATTCGCCGAACCCAGCCCGGTATCGCCAGCCCGGATCGTATCGGGCGACAGACCGGCCTGAAGGGCCTGGATCATGATATTGGCGGCCTGTTCCGGCGGCGCTGTCACGAACAGACATTCCGGCTCGGCATCGGCCAGTTTGGTCGAAAGCGCTGTGAAATCCGTATCCGCCGCGAGGATCGCCTCGTCGCCCGTGATTTCAACGCCGCGCTCGATCAGGCGGTCACGAAACACGTTCTTTTGACGGACATAGCCTTCGTTGTCCTGGATCGACACCAGATAGCAGTTTGCAGGCTTCAGTGCATCGGCGATGTAGTCCGCCACCGGCACCATATAGGAGTCCGGCGTTTCGGTCGATTTGAAGATCCAGTCACCGATGGCAAGCACATCGGGGCTTTGCGCCGTGGTGAACAGCGGAACTTTCAGTTCCACCGCGACCGGGCCGGCTGCCATGCTTTCAGCGGTCGAGATCGGACCGATCACCATATCCACCATGTCGCTGGTGACGCGGCGCTGCAACAGGGTGATCGCCTCTTGCCGGTCCGACCGGTTGTCGTCCCAAGAGATTGACAGGGTGTGGGGACCGTATCCGCCCGACGCTGCAAGCTCTTCGTCCGCCATCCGCATGCCGTTGATCAACGGCACACCGACAAAGGCATAGGTGCCGGTGCTCGACAAGATCGCCGCCACCTTGACCTCATCCGCAGCGGCCATGCCCGCCCAAAGCGCAGTCCCCACATACATGGCGGTCTGCATCAGTCTTCCGATTGTCGTCATTGATTTTCCTCCCAGATTTTCAACAAGATTTCAGGCCCCGGCAAGATCGCCGAGGTAGTGTGCAATTACGCTGTCGTCCTGCGCCAGATCGGCGCTGGCACCTGAATGAACGATACGGCCCTGATCGATGATGTAGGCCCTGTCCGAGGCTTGCAGTGCGAGGTGGGCGTTTTGCTCGATCAACAGGATTGTCAGACCGCTGGCCCTCAGGGCACGCAACGCGTCAAAGACCTGCGCAATGATGACCGGGGCCAACCCGAGGCTGGGTTCGTCCAACAACAGGATTTCGGGCGACCCCATCAAGGCGCGACCGATCGCCAGCATTTGCTGCTGCCCGCCCGACAAAGACCCGGCAAGCTGGGCCTGTCGTTCGCGCAGGATCGGAAACAGGTCATAGACGTCTGTCAACGTGGTCCGGCGTGGCCGTGACTTGAGGCAGGTTTCGCCCAATTGCAGGTTTTCCAGAACTGTCAGATCGGCAAAGACCTGACGGCCTTCGGGCACATGCAGAACGCCCATCGCGGAAACAGTCCAGGCCGGCAAGACAGTCAGTTCACGCCCATCAAGCCGGATGTGCCCCGCGTGGGCCGGCACGATGCCACTGATGGCATTCAACAAGGTCGACTTGCCGGCCCCGTTCGGGCCGATCATGGCCACCACCTCGCCGGAGTTCACGGTCATGGATACGCCGCGCAAAGCCTCAATGCCGCTGTAGCGGACTTCAAGCCGGTCGATTTCAAGCATGTTCGCCCCCGATATAGGCGGCGATCACCGCGGGATCCTTCATCACCACAGCAGGCGGCCCCTGTGCGATCAGCCGTCCGCCATCCAGCACATAAATTTCCTGGCAGAGGCGGGTGACGAAACGGATGTTGTGTTCGATCAACAAGATACCCATACCGCCCTGCGCCAGTTCGACAAAGACCTGCGCCAAAGCCTCTGCCTCCATGTCATTCATGCCGGCAATGGGTTCATCCAAAAGCATGTAGTCCGGCTCGGACGCGAGGGCGCGCATCATCTCAACCTTGCGCTGGTGGCCATAGGACAGCGCCCCGGCGGGATGGTCGGCGAATGCGGCCATCCCGAACCGGACAAGCAGCCCGCGTGCACGGTTGCGCAAGTCCTGCGTTTCACGCCGCGATGACGGCAGACCCAGAAGCGCCGAAATCGTCGAACAGGTTTCATGCCGATGAAAGCCGATCAGTATGTTTTCCAGAACCGAGGTTTCGGGCAATATGCGGATATTCTGGAATGTGCGGGCCAGGCCTGCACGGTTGATCTCGGCCGCGCTGGCGCGTGTGATGTCACGTCCGCCAACCGTGATCGTGCCCGAAGATACCGCCAACATCCCGGTAATCATGTTCACGATCGTCGTCTTGCCTGCGCCGTTCGGGCCGATCAGGCCGGTGACGCGCGCCCTCGGGACGGTGATGTTCACATCAGCCGAGGCGATGACACCGCCAAATGATTTGCTCAGGTTCCTGAGTTCAAGGCTCATTGCTCAACTCCTTGTTTCGGCTGTTTCGGCCGCCACTTTGCGTCGCGCCAGGTTCCGTGCCTTGAGCATATCGACCAGCGTGTCGGTGATACCTTTGGGAAGGAAGTTGATGACAAGGATCAGCAGCAGCCCGTAAACCAGCATCCGGGCCTCGGCCAAGGGGCGGGCGATTTCTGGCAAAAGGATCAGGATTGCTGTGCCGACGATCGGACCAAGAACCGTGTTCCGCCCGCCCAATACGACATAGGACATGATGGCAATCAGGTATTGGAACCCGAACTGGGTGGGAACCAGCGCATAGGAATGATAGGCTTCAAGCGCCCCGAAAAGGCCGGCCAGCGCGCCCGATATCGCAAACGCCAGGGCCTGATGCCCGGTGATTGACACCCCCAGCGACGCAGCGACCGCCTCGTTCTGGCGGATGGCGTCAAAGGCTCTGCCAATCCGACTGTGCGTGATGGCAACCATAAGATAGACCGTCCCCGCCGTGGCCGCGAACAAGGTCAGCGTTCCGACCGACTTCGGGATGCTGTTCAACCCCATCGCGCCGCCGGTAAGCCCCTCGAAATAGATGTTCAGGGACAGGATGATCTGCAGAAAGGCGACCGTGGCGATGGCTTGATAGACACCGCGCAGCCGCGCCAACGGCCACGACAGCAACAGCGCCGCAGCCATCCCGGTGAACGCGCCAGCCAACAGGCCAAGCGGCGCAGGAATCCCCGTCTTGGTCGCAATGATCCCCGCCGTGTACGCGCCGATCGCGGCAAGCCCCACTGTGGCCAGCGAAAACACGCCCGCGCGCAGCACGATCCACTGACTGAACGCCAGTCCAAGGTGCAAAAAGAACAGATCAAGCAGCGGGATATAGCCTAGAATGGTGTTGGACATGGGGTTACCTCCGCCCGCGCAGGGCGCCGGCCTCTTCCTTGCCCATCAGCCCATTCGGGCGGATCAGCAGGATCAGGAACATGGCGAAGAAAATGAAAGCATTGGTCAGCCCCGACGGCAGGAACGCGATGGTCAGCGTCTGGACCATGCCAAAGATGAGACTTGCAAGCAGCGCGCCGGGGATACTGCCCAGGCCGCCCAGGATGATGATGACAAAGCCGAACATCAGGTAAGGCTCACCCATCATGTAGTTGATGTTGTTGAAGGCCAGACCGACCAGAACCCCGGACGCACCGGCCAGAGCCCCTGACAGGAAGTATGTCTGATTGTAGATCCGGTTCGGGTTCACACCCACCAGCATTGCGGCCTTTTCGTTGCCGGTGACGGCCCTGACACGGCGCCCGAAGGATGTCCGATAGACGAACCACGCCATCAGCACCACAATCACCAGCGCGGCCCCAGCCATGAACAGTTGCAGCGCCGAAACCCGCAGCCCCCAAAAGCGGAAGATGATGACCGGGAACGTTTCGAACGGAAACCGCACGATCTGGGTCTTTGATATCCATTGCCAGACGGTCATGATGACCAGGCTTGCCCCGACCGACGAAATGATCGCGCCGAACTCCGCGTCGCCTGATTTGCGCAGCCGACGGAAACAGACGATCTCGATCAGCATCGCCAGAACGCCTGATCCGATCGCGGCCAGAATGAACCCGACCCACAGCGGCCAACCCGCCGCAACTGTGTAGTAGGCAACAAAGGCACCGGTCATGAAGATCGCGCCATGCGCCAGATTTAGCAACCTCTGGATGCCGAACACAAGGTTGAAGCCGACCGCGAACAGGGCATAGACCCCGCCCACGACCAATCCATTCAGCAATTGCTGGATCAACATCCTGTTTCCCCCTCGGGCCTGTGGTCTGTGCTGGCGGACATGTCGTTTGGCCCTGTCATCGGATTGGTGAAAACGCGGTGGGTCGCAGGATGCGCACCTCTTGCTGACGGATCAGCGGCAGGACTTCGCGCAAGAAGGCCTGCCAGTCCGGCAGCGCAGCCAGACGGTCGCGGCGAAGTTGCCGGTCCTCCAGGCTGTCGTAGCCCCAAAGATGGACGGTCTGGTTCTGCACCCCGAAATCCGAGGTGAAGTATCCCAGCATCCGGCCCAGAACCGACGTCTGGATCGCCCGGCCCTTTTCTTCGTAAATCGCCATGAACACCGGGACTTTGCCGGCGTCGAATGTATAGCTGCGCTCTTCGACGATCATGAGGGGCCCTTCAGTGCAATGTTTCAAGACAGGCGCGATCGAATGGCTTGATCCGGTCCAGCGCGCCGCTGGCCACGATTTGTGGCCAGTCCGGGTTTGCCAGCAGCGCGCGGCCCACGGCGATCATGTCGAACTCACCCGCGCTGATCGCGTCCTCAATGCTGGCGATCTGTGTGGGGACAGTCTCGGCGCGCAGCTTGCCATCCGGCGCCTTGAAGTCCCGGTCCAAAGTCACGGACCCCACGGCCATCACCGGCGTGCCCGTGACACGTCGGACCCAGCCCGCCAATGTGGGCGCTCGGCCCGGAAAGGCCGCATCCCAGTATCGACGGGTCGAGACATGAAACATATCGACCCCGGCCTGCACCAACGGACGCAGCCAGTCCGCCAGATCTTCGGGCGTCTGGGCCACGCGTGCCGCGTAATCGGACTGCTTCCACTGGGATATCCGCATCTGAACATGAAAGTCGTCGCCGACCCTCGCCTTGCAGGCTGCGACGATCTCGGCTCCGAACCGGGCGCGGTCACGCAGGGGTCCGCCATAGCGATCCTGACGCTGATTGGTTGCGGCCCAGAAAAACTGATCTGGCAAATAGCCGTGCGCGGCGTGGATTTCGACCCCGTCAAAGCCTGCGTCGCGGGCCAGTAACGCCGCATCGGCAAACGCTTGGATCGTGCGCGCGATGTCTTCTTGCCCCAAGGCGCGACCAAGGGGCTGCCCCGGCGCCGCCAGTCCCGAAGGGCTCAGCCGTTCCGGCGCGATCGTGTCGGCCATGCCAACCAGCGATGGCATG
>JAUSPL010000040.1 GCA_030656535.1 Gemmobacter sp. | reverse complement strand
AACCACTGAGTCTGGCCATGCGGTTTTCGTCCATCGCCCTGCCGAACGTCCGCTTGTACCCCTCCACAATATTGGCCATATGCACGCGGTGCGCCTGCGGGGCGAAAATCTCGGATTCGTAAAGCACCCGGTAGAAACCGTCATTCTCGGCCACATAGGCAAGAAAGGCTTCAAATCGGGCGAATTCGCGCTGCATGCCAGAGGGGGCCTTGCGCGCCTCTTCCTCGATCCGTTCGCGCATCTTGAGGCCTTGGTAGGGCAGCAGTTCGTCAAATAGCCGCTGCCGATCTTCAAAGTAATTGTAGAACGTGCCGTGGGCAACGTTCGCCATGTCGGCGATCTTGGCAATCGAGGCTGCCGCATAGCCTTCGGCCGCAACAAGGGCGCACCCCGCCACCAGCAGGCTTTCGTGCGTCATCCGGGCCTTTTCGTCGCGATTGGGGCGGCGTTTGGCGGGTCTGCGAAACTGGGGGGGACTTTCAGCCAACTGGGATCACCCCGGGGTGTGCTGCGAAATGACCGGCAAGGTCGCTGGCGCGCAGGCTGCGCTTGAGCACCTTTCCAGAGGGATTTCGGGGAAGCGCGGGCAGCAAAACCAGATCCTTCGGACATTTGAAACCAGCAAGTGCCATGCGGCAATGCTCAAGCAAGTCTTCGTAAGTGAGAGTCTGCCCCGCAGCAAGCACAACCGCGGCAACCGCCACCTCGCCCCAGCGCGGGTGCGGGCGGGCAAAAACCGCCACCTCTTTGACCGCCGGGTGATTGTAGATCACGCGCTCTACCTCGGATGAGGCGATGTTCTCTCCGCCAGAGATGATCATATCCTTTTGCCTGTCGGTCACGAACAGGAAACCGTCGGCGTCCAGATACCCCATATCGCCCGATCGCAAGAACCCGTCCGCAAAGAATGCCTCGGCGGTCTTTTCCGCATCGCGCCAGTAGTGCGCCATGACCTTGGGACCGCGCATGCAGATTTCGCCTTCTTGGCCGGGCGGCACAGGCTGTCCGTCCTCGTTGCGGATTTCCAGTTCGACAAACCGCAGTGGGCGGCCCACGGACCCGATCTTTTCCAGTTCACGGCCCGGATCCATCAACGTATCGCCGGATCCGGTTTCCGTCATCCCGTAGGCGTCGATGAAAGCGGCATTGGGAAAGCGTGCGAAAAAGCTTCTTATACGCGACTCGGGCGTCCGCTCGCCCCCCGCGATACACCAACGCAAGCTGGATACATCGGGCCCATCGCCATCAGGCAGCGCCAGGATGTCATTGATCATGACCGGGGCAAGCCAGATCCCTTCGATGTTTTCGCGCGCAATCGCCTGCAAAACGCGAACCGGGTCGAAATCGCGCTGAATGACCAAAGTCCCGCCCGCCAGATGCACACCCAACCCCGGCAGATCGCAAGCCCCGACATGGTAAAGCGGACCGACCACCAACAGCCGGGTCTGTCGGTTCAGTCCCAGTGACAGGGCATGGTCGATGCACTTCCAGTAAAAATTGTCATAGCTGTGCACCACCCCCTTCGGGCGCGACGTCGTGCCGGATGTGTACATCAGCCGAAAGGTATCTTCGCGTCCGCGCAGCGCCACGGGGGCAGATCGCAGCCCCTGCGCAGGGCTCAGCAATGCGGCACCAACATCTTTCTGCGCGGCACTGTCCAGGGAAATCACAGGCAGCCCTGCCCCCGCAGCCTGCAGCTGAAACACATCGTCCGCGATCACCAGCGCAGCCCCGGCATGAATGGCGATATAGTCAACCTCTTCGGCAGAAAGACGAAAGTTCAGCGGCAAGACCACCGCACCCAGATGGCTGATGGCATAAAGCAGCTCGATAAAGGCGGCGCTGTTCTTCATCATCAGCGCAACGATCGTGCCCTCGCCGATACCTCGGTCGGCCAGTGCGGCACCAAGGTGGCCCACCCGCTGTTCCAACGTCTGCCAGTCAAGCCGCAGGTCTTCGCAGACCAAAGCTTCGGCTGTCGGATGCTGGCGGGCGTTGACCGACAGAAATCCTGACAGGTTGAACATGACGTCGCCTCCTTGTTCAGTAGGATCGGGGCAAGCCCAGATTGACCGTCGAGATATAGTTCAGGATCATTTCTTCTGAAACCGGCGCAAACCGGAACAGCCGCGCGTCTCGCCACAGGCGTTCGACGTGGAAATCCTTGGAATACCCCATGCCCCCCATCACCTGCATTGCCCGTTCGGCGGCCCCCGAGGCGGCCTGCGATGCGATCAGTTTGGCCGCGTTGCTTTCGGTGCCAAAGGGCAGTCCGCGGTCAAAATTGCTGGCGGCCTTCAGGTTCATCAACCGCGCAAGCTCCAGTTCCGCCCAATGCTGCGCCAACGGGAATTGCAGGCTTTGATAGCTGCCGATCGCGCGGTCGCCAAACACCTTGCGGTCGCGCGCATAATCGACCCCCAGCCGGATCGCCAACCCCCCGCCTCCCACCAGTCCGGCCGTGGTCACGATGCGTTCGCAGTTCAGAATATCCAGAAGCTGCGGCCACCCGGCATCAACGGTGCCGATGACTTCACTGTCGGCGGCGAAAACCTTGTCCAGATAGACGACTGACGAGGGCAGCGTGTTGGTTCCGACCTTGTCGAGGGGCGTGTGGGTGATACCTTCGCGCGCCGTATCCACCATGAACAGGCTGATACCCCGCGTGCGTTTTTCTGACACGGGTTGGCTGCGCGCGACAATCAGCATCTTTTTTGACGCAGCAACCCCGGTGATCCAGATCTTCTGGCCCGAGATTTCCCAGCCACCCGCCACCTTTCTGGCCTGGGTTTTCATCGCCAGCGAATTGGTGCCCGCGTCCGGTTCGGTCAAGGCCATGCTGAAGGTGCAAGTGCCGTCGCACAATCCCGGCAGGCAATCGCGTTTCATCGCCTCGGTGCCATAAAGCGCAATCGCAACGCCGCCGAAAACCGGGTTCAACATGAACATCTGCGAAAGGGTGGCGCCCGCGCCCGCGCGACACAGCTCTTCAATGCACAGCGCCAGGTCCACAAGGCCCAGCCCAAGGCCACCATGCTCTGGCGGAACCATCATGCCCGCGATGCCTGCATCGCAGATCGCCTGCCAGATTTCGGACGGATATTCCTTGGCTGCATCCTTTTGCCGCCAATAGTCCAACCCGAACCGTTCCCCGATCTGCCGGGCGGTCTGCTGCATCATCTTTTGTTCTTCGGTGATGTCAAAGTTCATCGGTCACTCCGTCGGTGGCATTGGCCCGGGCGGGCGGCGCGCGCAGCAGGTCAAACGGGGACTCGAGGATCTGCGCGATCGTCCCAAGGAAACGCGCCGCAGATGCGCCATCGATCAACCGATGGTCTGCGGCCAATGTCAGGACGATTTCCTTGTGCAGCACGGGTTGTCCTGCGGCATCCGGGCGGAACACCTGTTGCGCCGCCCCGACGCCCAGCATCATCGCCTGCGGTGGGCTAATGATCGGGGTCAAGCTGTGTGCGCCGAACATGCCGACATTGGAAACCGAGATGGCCCCGCCCGATACATCGGCGACGATCAGCGCGCCTGAGCGGGCACGCGCAACCAGACCCGCGCACTCTGCGGCCACATCATCCAGCACCAGGCTATCGGCCTTGTCCAACACCGGAATACGAAGCCCGACCGGGGTTTCGGTGACAATACCCACCCCGACCGTCGCCAGCGTCAAGATGCCGTCCGGCAACCACACGCAATTCATCTGCGCGTGACGTGCCAGCGCAAGTCCGGCTGCCTTGACCAGCATATGCGTAACGCTGATCTTCACGCGCCCGGCAGAGGCCCCGTTCAGCGTTTGCCGAAGTGACTCAAGTGCTCGAATGTCGACATGTCGCGTCATGTAAAAGTGTGGGATATCACGCTTTGCCGACTGCACGCGCCGGGCGATAGTCAGCCGGACCGCATCTGGCTGGGTCAATGTGGCCACTGACGGTTCCGTTCGTTCGGGCACGGCCTGTTGCACATCAACCGCCTTGATCCGGCCACCGGAACGCGACCCTGTGACCGTTGCAAGGTCGATGCCGCCCTCGCGCGCCAGACGTCGGGCGTAGGGGGTGGCAATGACGCGCAGCACATCTTCCTTCATCACGCGGCCGCCGCGCCCGGTTCCGGTCAAGCTGGCGCGGCTGATGCCGTTTTCCGACATCAGCTTGCGGGCGGCGGGGCCGTCTTCGCCCTGTGCGGGTGCCAGATCATCACACGAGAACCGGGCGACAGCCTGGCCCACGGATACAACCGCACCTTCGGGAAACAGGATTTCGGCCAGCGTTCCGTCCACAGCCGCCTCGACCTCGGTCGTGACCTTGTCGGTTTCGACGTCGAACAGGATCTGGCCCTGTTTCACCACGTCACCTGTGCGGTGGTGCCAGTGGGTGATCAGCCCTTCGGTCATGGTCAGTCCGAATTTGGGCATCACGACGTCGATCATCGCCTAATTCCCCTTGAAGTCGGCAGGGCGTTTTTCCAGAAACGCCGCGCAGCCTTCATGTGCGTCGCGGCTGTCCAGCACCAATCCGATCACAGCCTGTTCGTGGCGCAGGGCCGCACTGAGCGGCATATCGGCTCCGTCGATCAGGGTGCGTTTCAGCAGCT
>JAUSPL010000034.1 GCA_030656535.1 Gemmobacter sp. | reverse complement strand
ATCGCGGTACGGCGCGGAACCGCGTCGATGTTTCTGGGCTATTGGCAGCAACCGGAAAAGACCGCCGAAAAGTTTGCGGGCGACTGGTTGCGGACCGGCGATCTGGGAACCTGTGATGAACAAGGGTATTTCACCTATGTCGCGCGCGATGACGACCTGATTTCCTCGGGCGGGTACCGGATCGGTCCTGCCGAGATCGAGGATTGCCTGATGGGCGACCCCGATGTGGTCAATGCAGCCGTGATCGGTGTCCCCGACCCGGTGCGCGGCGAGGTGGTCAAAGGGTTTGTCATCTTGCGCGAAGGCTCGGTCTGGGATGCCGCCGCAGAGGCCCGGTTGATCGACCGGGTTCGCAAACGCATCAGCCCTCATCTTAGCCCGCGGTCGGTCGAGCGGGTCGCCAGTTTGCCGATGACGGCCACCGGCAAGGTGATCCGGCGCGCCCTGCGCGAACCCTTATAGGTGCCGGATGCCGGACCTGGCTGAAACAGTGCGTCCTGCCAGGGACTTGGGCTGTAGCCGACACCGGCGCCAGTCGCTGATCACGCCCTTGTGCCAAGAACAGGATCGCGACATCCACCGCCCCGACGGGGCCTTTCGCGATCCTGACTTATTGAGGCAACCTGCCTAAACCAGCAAAGCCGGATCCGAAACCGCGTTCAGATGGGCAGCGTTGGTACCGACAGTGGTCAGGCCAACAAGACCGCAACGCCCGGCAGGTCCTTGCCTTCCATCCACTCCAGAAAAGCGCCCCCTGCGGTTGAAATAAAGCTGAAATCATCTGCCGCACCCGCCTTGTTCAAGGCGGCCACAGTGTCGCCACCGCCAGCCACCGACACAAGTTTGCCTGCGCGGGTCAGGCTGGCGGCGTGGCGCGCGGCGGCGTTTGTCGCGGTATCGAACGGCTCGATTTCAAAGGCGCCAAGCGGGCCATTCCAGATCAGCGTGCGGCAAGCATCAAATACTTGCGCAATGGCCGCGACGGTGGCCGGGCCTGCGTCCAGGATCATGGCATCGGCCGGGCAGTCCGTCACGGGCACGGTTTCACTTGCGGCCCCTGCCTTGAATTCGCGCGCGACCACAATATCCACCGGCAGATGGATCGTGCAGCCCGCCGCCTTGGCCTTGGACAGGATGTCGCGTGCCGTGTCGGCCATGTCGCGTTCAGCAAGCGACTTGCCGACCTCGATGCCCTGAGCCACCAGAAAGGTGTTGGCCATACCGCCGCCGATCACCAGATGATCGACCTTGGTCACGAGGTTTCCCAGCAGTTCCAGCTTGGTCGACACTTTGGCGCCCCCCACAACCGCCACGACGGGGCGCTGCGGCTTGCCCAAAGCGGCCTCCAGTGCCTTCAGCTCTTTGGACATCAGACGTCCTGCGCATGCGGGCAGCAAGCGGGCAATGCCATCGGTTGACGCATGGGCGCGGTGGGCGGCGGAAAACGCGTCGTTGCAGTAGATGTCACCAAGGGCGGCGAATGCTGCGGCCAGCGCGCGGTCATTGGCCTCTTCGCCGGCATGGAATCGGGTGTTTTCCAACAAGACGACATCGCCGGGGCCCATCGCGGCGATCGCCTGTTTGGCAGGTGCGCCGATGCAGTCAGCGGCGAAATGTACCGTGTGGCCGGGCAGGGCGTCTTGCAGGGCGGGCAGGACATGCCGCAGGCTCATGTCATCGACCACCTTGCCCTTTGGGCGGCCATAATGGGCCAACAGGACCGGACGGCCGCCCTTTGCGATCACGTCAAGCACGGTCGGGACGATCTTTTCGATGCGGGTTGCATCGGTGACCAGCCCGTTTTCCATCGGAACATTGATGTCGACCCGCACCAGCACCGTCTTGCCACAGAGGTCCATGTCGTCGAGGGTTTTCCAAGCCATCCGTGCCGCTCCTGATCTGTTCCTTGACGGGTGTGTGCAAAACCGGAGCAAAGGTCAACTGTCGTGATGCGCGCCGCCAGATGTGATGGGCGCTTTGCCGCAACCAGGGGCCTTTGGGCCTTTTCCTTCGGGTCCCCGCGCATTAAGTTGCATTCAATCGAAATACTGCAGGAGAGAGCCAGATGGCCGATATCAAGGATCCCGAGAACACCATTTTGCTGGAACTGAAGGACGGCACCGTGGTGATCGAACTTCTGGCCGACGTGGCACCCAAACATGTCGAGCGCATGAAGACCCTTGCCCGCGCAGGCGCCTATGACGGCGTGGTGTTTCACCGGGTGATCGACGGGTTCATGGCCCAGACCGGCGATGTGGAAAACGGCAACGCAACCAAGGACAACTTCAACCTGCGCCGCGCTGGCACGGGCGGATCTGACATGCCGGACGTCAAGGCCGAGTTTTCCAAGCTGCCTCATGACCGTGGCACCATCGGGGCGGCCCGTTCGTCGAACCCCGACAGCGCCAACAGCCAGTTCTTCATCAACTTCAAGGACAACCATTTCCTGAATGGGCAGTACACGGTTTATGGCCGCGTGCTGTCCGGGATGGAATTCGCCGACAAGATCTTGCGCGGCGAGCCGCCGACCGACCCCGACAAGATGATCTCGGTCAAGGTCGCCGCCGATGTCTGAGAAACTGGTTTTTGCGGGCCTGTTTGCCCTGGGTCCACTGGTATTGGGGGGCTGGATGCTGTCGCAGTCGCCCGCCTATGCCGCCGAGGATGGGCCGGGCCCCAATCTGGTGATCGAAGTGGCCGGGCAGACGACGGGCAAGATCGTCATCGATCTGTTGTCCGATGTGGCACCGGGTCACGTCGAACGCATGGCCGGGTTGGCGCGCGATGGCGTCTATGATGGCGTCGTGTTCCACCGCGTGATTCCTGGCTTCATGGCACAGACCGGCGATGTCGAATTCGGCAAAGGCGGCGATCTTGCCCGGGCTGGCATGGGCGGGT
>JAUSPL010000032.1 GCA_030656535.1 Gemmobacter sp. | reverse complement strand
GTCGCGGTCCTGATGGACTGTTCGCGATCGACCGAATCCGTCGTCGGCACCCGCAGCATCATCGACACCATGCGAGAGGCACTGGCGGCATTGGCGGGCGGCATCGATGCGGCGGGCGACCGGCTGGCGATCTGGGGGTTTTCGTCGCTGATGCGCGACCGGGTGTTCCTGACCCGCTGCAAGGCGTTCGATGACCGCATGACACCTGACCTGACGGCCCGCATCGGCAGCCTGCATCCCGGACACTATACCCGGCTTGGGGCTGCGATCCGCCATGCCACGGCGCAGCTTGCCACCGAACCCTCAACCCGCAAGCTGCTGCTGGTGCTGACCGACGGCAAGCCCAACGATCTGGACCACTATGAGGGCATCCACGGCATCGAGGACAGCCACATGGCAGTCCGCGAGGCGCGCCACGCTGGCCAGTCTGTGCATGGCGTCATCGTCGATGCCGATGGGCAGGACTGGTTCGCGCGCATCTTCGGCCGCGCCGGGTTCACCCTGTTGCCCGACCCGGCGCGCCTTGGCCGTGCGCTTCCCGACATCTACCGATCCCTGACCCAGGAGACCTGACATGCGTATTTCCCTAATCCTGATTGCCACACTGACCCCCGCCACCGTTCTGGCCGAAGCCTTCCAACGCCCGATTCCGCAACCACAGACCGCCCAGGCGGAAATCAGTTATTTTGTCGCCTCGGTGCTGCTGCTGATGGCCCTGATCGGCGTGCAATGGCTGGTCAGCCGCAGATGAGCCGGGTCCGTCTGACCCTTGTTCTGTATCCGTTCGGGGCAGGAGCGATGGCGGTGAACCTGTTCTTTGCCTCTCTGATCGCATCCTGGATCGGCTGGCCGGTGCTGACGCCGGTGCAATCGGTTTTCGGCGGCGCGGTACTGGGCATCCCCGCGACTTGGGCCTTCGCGCGACATATCAAACGGTTAATGGAAAAGGCAGACGCGTGAAGGTTATCGCGCGTCGTTTCATGAACCACCGCACGGCAGTGCTCAAAGCCGCAGCGGTTTGACATCTGTCTCTGCCTTCGGCTTGGGATGCCGCTGCGTGGTTTCCACAGGGCATCGCAAGACCACGCCGCAGAGCTTCATGTGGCCGGCCCTCAAGGATTGACAGGCCCCCGTGGCTATCTGCCAGTCAGAGATTGATATTCGTGCCGGTGGTCACGGCGGATCAGACCACGCGTATGCGGGTTTACGGGCTGGACACGGTCGAGGCGCGGATCGTATCGAACATCGGGTTCGAGGTGGGTGCCACGCCGAGCCGGGCAGGGCAGTGCGCGCAGGCGATGTGATCCTTGCCTTGATGGACCCCGGAACCGTCTGGCTGCAAACCCATATCGACGAAGGCCGTGGTGACGATCTGGACTTGGGGCTACCTGCCGAGATCGGGCTGCGGTCCCTGCTTCATGCAGTGTTGTCCTGCGCCATGGCCCGGACTGGCATAAAAAGCGACCGGGTAAACGCGGGGCGCCGTGTTTGGGTCAGTTGACCCTCGGGCTGACAGTGCCGCAGTCTCTGGCGCTGGGGGTGGTGGCACTGACCCTCGGGGTGGGGCTGATCCTGCCGGTCAAGAACTATTTCTCCCGCCGCGTGCGGTTGGGGCCGGTCAGCGCGCTGGTGCTGACGGGCATCATCGTGGTGGTCGGTGTGCTTGCCTCGGGCCTTGACGTGCGTGTGGCGCTGAATGTGGAACCCGCTACCGCTTTGGGGGCCGACCTGCTGGATGACAGCCGCCGGGTGATCGTGGGCATCGAACGGGTCGCCAAGCGCTATGGCGAAGGCGATACCCGGGTGGACGCCGTGCAAAATCTCGATCTGACGGTGCATGCGGCCGAGGTGGTGGTGCGTCTGGCGGGGTGCGTACGGCCCTGACCACACCCGGGGGAAATGTCGCGCGCGTCAGGATCTGTCCCTGAGACTGTCCACGGCCAGTCGCCGGGCGCGACCGGCGTGGCGACAGTTCAGGCGAAAGCGGCCACGGTCGGCATCCATATCCGTTTCGCAGACACTGGGGATCCTTTCTGCGCGCGTCTGGCTTGCAGGGCGGCGGGATCAGGGCCAAAGGCTGTCCCGATGACCCCAGCATCCATTTCGAAACCCGCCGAGTTCAGGATAACGGGCACGATGTGCCGTCACCAGGTTTGGCCCCCGTAATTATGGCGTCGGCCCGGCAAAAGTGGTGCAGCCCTTCCTTCGGCCTAACGATCGCTTGCTGCATGGTCGGTCCGATCTTCCTGCGGCAGGCCGCGGACATTCGATGACACCGGGGGCCCGGTGTCTGGGATCAGGATGCGCGTGGCGGCGCCGTCAAGGTCGTCATACTGGTTGTTGCGCATGCACCAGAAAAACGCACCAAGCCCTGTCAGGCCCAGCGTGATCGAGATCGGGATAAGGAAAAAGTAGTTCACCGGTCATGCTCGGCGACTGCGGGGCGCAAGGCAACCCAGGCATGCCAGGTGCCGTGCCCCAGCAGCGGAAAGATCACGATCAGGCCCA
>JAUSPL010000027.1 GCA_030656535.1 Gemmobacter sp. | reverse complement strand
CGGCACCGCGAGGCAGGAGGGCGACGGACCAAAACGGTTCAGTGCCCAGACAGGTCAGGGGGCGTGGCACCGTGTAAGGGTCTGGCCAGATCGTGTGATTCAAATACCGCATGGAAACCCAGCCGTTGCCTTCGCCGGTGGACACCAAGCCCCATCGTCGATCCTCAGACGTCTCCAGCACCTCGATATTGATCGCAAAGGGGGGCAGCGTGGCGATCAAGGCGGCGTCCGCGCGGGGCTGGGCGCGGATGTTCAGCACATCATTGGCCGCGACATCCCGTACCTCATACGTTGCAGGAAACGGCTCCGCCACGGCTGGTGCCGCCGACAGACACAAACAGATCATCGCCAAGCGGATCATTTGCTGGCGCCCCAGCTAAGTGAAGCATGTTTTCGGGTGTAGAATTCCCCCATCAGCCCGATCATCAGCAAAGCCAGCGATACGTAGACCGGATAGATCGAAGAGCTGTAATGCGGATGATAGTTCAGGAAAACGAACCCACGCGCCTGATCGATGCAATGAAACAACGGATTCCAGTCGAACAGGGACAGAATATACCCCGGCGTCGCGTTGGCCACGAACATCTTGCCGCTCGCAATCATATTGGCGCGCTGATAGATCTGGGTCAGGATGCTGACAAGGTCAGGCGCCCAAGGTTTTGCCGCCAGAAAAACCATACCGACTGCGGCACCCGAGACCCATGACATCAGGAACATTGCCATGGTTCCCAATGGGTCATGGATCGTGATCGGCGTGAACGCGGCGTGATAGACGTAAAGCACCACCGCCGCCGACAAAAGCTGCAGGTACAGCGCCGACAGCGCTGCTGCGGCGATGGCGACGATGGTGTTCATCGGCGCATGTTTCATCATTGGGGATGTCGGGCCTTCTGATCCGGCCACCGCACCCACGGTTTTCGTGTGGGTCAGAAACAGGAAAATCCCGGACATGACGAACAGCAGGAAATCACCCCTGATCGCCGATCCACGTAGCCCCAAAAGGTCGAACATCACGTAGAAAACAAGCACGAGCAGAACGGTTTGCGCGATATTTATCAGCAGGCCGATGACTGCGTTACCGTGGCTTTTTCGGACGTTTCGAACAGTCGCGTGAAATATCAGTTCGAGGATCTCGAATGCGCCTCGGGCATGTGATTTGCGAAGCTGGGGTTGAAACATGACTGCCCTTTGCGCCGGACGTGGCCACAAGGGCCCACGCTTGCGGAATATATACCGCGAGTTCTTGCCGATCTCTTGACGACAGAGGATAAGGTAGACGCAAAATTTTGGCAACATGAAGGCCGCCAGGCCGGAAATGGAGACGACACTATGGATTTTGACCGGCTTGTGACTGTGATGCGGCATTTGGCGCTCGAAGCGGGCGACGCGATCATGGAAATCTACAATTCACCGGATTTTGATGTCCGGTCGAAATCCGACGCAAGCCCGGTGACGGACGCCGACGAAGCGGCGGATGCGCTGATTTCTGCAGGTCTGCGGGCGGCCTTTCCGGATCTGACGCTGATTACCGAAGAACAAGCCGCAAGCCACGCGCTGACTGCCCAGACATTTCTGATTGTCGATCCGCTGGACGGCACCAAGGAATTCGTCCAGCGCCGCGGTGACTTTACCGTCAATATCGCTTATGTCGAAAACGGCGTCCCTTTGCGCGGAGTGGTCTATGCGCCCGCGCAGGGGCGGCTGTTCTACACGCTGGCTGATGGGTCGTCGGTCGAGGAAGATGGCGGTGCGGCGGGCAGCTTTGCCCACGATAAGCCGGGAACCCGGACCCCGATGCGCGTGTCGCGGCCAGACAATGGCGCCTTGATGATCGTGGCATCCAAATCCCACCGTGATGCGGCGACGGATGACTACATCGGCAAATATGCGGTCAAGGACATGAAGAGCGCCGGATCGTCGCTGAAATTCTGTCTTGTCGCAACGGGCGAGGCGGATCTTTACCCGCGTCTGGGTCGCACGATGGAATGGGATACCGCCGCCGGTGATGCGGTCTTGCGCGGTGCTGGCGGGCATGTGGTGCGGTTCGATGACCATACACCGCTCGCCTATGGCAAGCCGGGCTGGGACAACCCGTTTTTCATCGCCTATGCCCCGGGTGTGACGCTGAAGTGATTCCGCCGGTCTCGGTCATCATCGTCAGCAGGGGGCGTCCTGACGCGCTGCTGACTGCGTTGGCCGGGGTTGCGCAATCAGACCACCCGACGCTTGAGGTCGTGGTGGTCGCCTGTCCTGCCGGTGTATCGGAGGTGCGGAAATCGCGCTTCCAAGGTCAAGTCAAACTGGCCGAGTTCGACGAACCCAACATCTCGCGCGCGCGCAATCTTGGTTTGGCGCTGGCCGCCGCCCCTGTGGTGGCCTTTCTTGATGACGACGCCGTGCCCGAGCCGACCTGGGCCAGTCGGCTTGCCGCGCCCTTTGCCGATCCGAAAGTCGCACAGGCAGGGGGCTATGTCCGGGGGCGAAACGGAATTTCCTTTCAGTGGACGGCGATGGAGGTGGACGCCACCGGCGCCGACCATTCGCTAGGGGTCCCGGTTGACCGCGTCAGCCTGCATCTTGGTCGCGGGGACCGGGCGGTGAAAACCCAAGGCACCTGTTGTGCCTTCCGGCGGGACGTTCTGGCCGATGCCGGTGGCTTTGATCCAGCGTTCCGATTTTACCTGGACGAGGCTGACGTCAATTTGCGGCTGGCTGCGACGGGTCAGCTGACCGCCGTTGTGCCGATGGCGCAGGTGGTCCATGGGTATGCGGCCAGTCCCCGCCGCAGGCCCGACCGCGTTCCCCTTGACCTTGGTGAGATCGGTGCAAGCTTTGCGGCCTTCTTGCGCCGGCATGCTCCGACGGGCACCTGGGCGGGGGCGTTGGCCGGGTTTCTGGGCGATCAGCGGCGCAGATTGATGCGTCACATGGTGTCGGGCGGGCTGGAACCCGGCGAGGTCCGGCGGATGATGCGTGGGCTGGAAAACGGGCTGGAGGATGGCCTGACCAATCGGCCGCCCACCCGTCTAGCCCCGATCGGCCCACCACTTGCCCCGTTTTGCGCGATGCCCGGTACAGGGCCGCGTCCGGGGTGGGTGATCTTGTCGACACCGGGCAACCGCGCCGAGGCTGAAACGGCAGCCAGAACCGCGCTTGCGGCCGGGGCTGTCGTGACCCTTTTACAGCTGTCAAAAGGGGCGCGGGCACATTGGCTTGGGTTGCGTGCGGATGGAATCTGGGTGCAGGCGGGCGGCGTTTGGGGGCGGTCTGATCGGGCGCAACCTCGGTTGCAGCGCTGGTCGTTTGCACAAAGAGCGGTTGCCGAGGCCGCGCGGCTTGCCTCGATGCGTCCGGCTGATCACATCCTGTCCGACCCGTGACCCGGTGTTTGCCATAGAGGCGACAGTTTTTCCGAATCCCGCCGTCAGTTGATAGGTCTCTTCAAGTTTCCCTGTCGCAAACACACTTTTGTCAAACTGTAGATGTCTATTGTAGAGAATCAGGAAACAGACACATGTACCTGATGCTCTAGAATGCAAAAGGCAGGGACACGATCATGAAGAAGCAGAAAGTCACCAAGGCGATATTCCCGGTTGCAGGTCTTGGGACTCGATTTCTGCCAGCGACCAAGTCGATCCCGAAAGAGATCATGACGCTGGTGGACCGTCCGTTGATCCAATACGCGATCGACGAAGCGCGCGCGGCCGGCATCAAGGAATTCATCTTTGTGACCTCGCGCGGGAAATCGGCGCTTGAGGACTATTTTGACGACGCGCCCGAACTTGAATCCGCGCTGCGCAAGAAGGGCAAGACCGAGCTGCTGGAGATGCTGAAGTCCACCAACATGGACAGCGGCGCCATCGCCTATGTTCGGCAGAACCGTGCGCTGGGTCTTGGGCATGCGGTGTGGTGCGCGCGGCGGTTGATCGGGGACGAGCCATTTGCGGTTCTGTTGCCCGATGACGTGATCGCGGCCGAAAAGCCCTGTCTGCAGCAGATGATGGAAGCCCATGCCGAAATCGGCGGCAACATGGTCGCCGCGATGGAGGTGGCCCCGGCCAAGGCGTCATCCTATGGTATGCTGGACATCGACGAGGACATGGGGTCGGTGGTGCGCGTGAAGGGCATGGTGGAAAAACCTGCGCCTGGCACGGCGCCGTCGAACCTTGCGGTGATCGGGCGGTACATCCTGACGCCAGATGTGATGAACAACCTGAACCGGATGAAGCAAGGCGCGGGCGGGGAAATCCAGCTGACCGACGCCATCGCCCAAGAGGTCCCCAGCGGTACCGTGCATGGGTTCCGGTTCCGGGGCCAGCGGTTTGACTGCGGGTCCAAGGCAGGGTTCTTGCAAGC
>JAUSPL010000026.1 GCA_030656535.1 Gemmobacter sp. | reverse complement strand
TCGCGTATTGGATCAACGGACGGTCCACCAGCGTCATGATCTCTTTCGGGATCGACTTGGTCGCTGGCAGAAATCGAGTCCCAAGACCTGCAACCGGGAATATCGCCTTGGTGACTTTCTGCTTCTTCATGATCGTGTCCTCGCCCGACCTGACAATGGCTGGGCCAGGCCCATCATGGCCCACTGCCCGGCCCTTGTTCCGTGGCCTGTCATTGTTCCGTGGATAGCAAGCGCCGATCGCGAAGTCACGACCCGATCCGAACTTGGATCAGACCGGCGATGCGCTGAAGATTCAAACGTCACCCGCCACACTGGCGAAGGGCACTGAGGGCCTCGGGTGATACGGGGCAATCTTTGGCCACCAATCCGGCTGAACATCAGGCCCGGTTGCTGGGGTCGACGCGCACCCCGGACGTGACCCTGGACAACCCGGACCAATGCCGTCATCGCCCCCAAGCACAGTTCCGCGCGGCAGGCCTTGCGAAACTCTGGCAGTTCGATGACCGGGTTGAGCGCGCTCAGGTTGACGGAACCGGGCGCGCGCCCGACCGCCCGAACAGCGGGAAAAGCCGGGTGCGGGTTGCGCCCCGGTGCGCCAGCATTGCTGTCGTGATCAAGATCGTGCCCTCGGATGAGACGCGAAACCAACGCCCATCCTCTTGGGGGTCTTCGCCCGTGATGATGCCGTGGGGCACAGCGGTCCCTGGCGCCACAATGGTGCGCGACAGGCGGACACCTGGATCAACGCGGGCGCCCGGCATCAAGACGGATCGGTCAAGAACGCACCACCGCTCGCGGTCATCAGAGTTCAGAACTGGCGACAGCAAGCGAACGTCGCCCATCTGGACCTGCCCCGAAAAGCGGTCACGTCCCGGCACAGCAGGTGGCAACCGAAGCGCCGCCCCCGCCGCAACAGGCCGCTGACAGGGCAAGGGACGCGCCTCAAAGTCCAGCGAGGCGCGCCTGTAGGCGTCAAGGCTGTCAACCTTGCGCCAATAGGGGGCCTCTGCATCCGAGCCCATGATCCACACGCCAGCCTCACGCGATGCTGCCGCCAAAGCGAGCAAGTCCGGCGCAAAATTCGACAAGGCCTGCAGCCTCAGGCGCTCCTTGAGCCACGACCAGTCGAGGACATAGACCCCCAGGCAGGCCATCGCACGCGCGCCATCCTCCGTCAGCGGATAGGGCGCGCGTCCGGGGTCGTGATACCCCACGACCTGCCCCTCGGCATCCAGCCTGACCCCACCCAGCGTTTGAGCGTCATCAAGGGGCATCGGCATCGCCGCCACGGTGATCGGCAAACCCGACCTGCGGTGTTCGGCGATCATGGATGAGAGGTCTATTGCGTGAACCTGATCGGCCGGTACGACCACGATCTCTTGCACGCCGGTGCCGTCAAACCCGGCCGCATTGGCACGTATCGTATCCAGCGCTCCGACATAGCCGTCGGCACCAGCGACATCCGGGCCATTGCGAAACACAAGGCCGCCGTCAGGCAAGGTGGGGTGCCACACCGAGTCCAGGTGGCGCTGCAACGTGGCGGGATAGTGTTGGGTCGCCACCACCACCCGATCAATCCCTGCCCGCACAACCGACGCCATGGCAAAGTCAGCAAGCCGGTGCACGCCAGCGAAATGCAGCGCAGAATTGCAGTCTCGCGCGGTCAACTCGTGCAGACGCGATCCTTGACTATGGGCCAGCAGCACGGCTGCGGTATGGGTCAGATCAAGGCTGTGGGTGTGCATAGGTTTCTCCGGGATGGAATGTCGCCAAGCGCGCAGTGTCAGGCGCGTGCGGGATGCAACGCACCGCGCGCACACAGGGTTCCCGATTCATCCCGGCAAAAAAATCTGGAACCAGAGTGCACCCGAGCACGTTGTAAACCCGAGGGCGAAAACTGGCGCCCACATACACCAATATCGGAGAACACTATGAAAACGCTTCTTCTTTCGACCGCTTTGGCGGCTGCCCTTGCACTGCCTGCGATGTCGCAAACGGCAGCTACCACCACCTTTCAGGCTGAAATGTCCCCAGGTGCGATCACGGCCTCGGACATGATCGGTGCGCGGGTCTATGCTGCAGAAACCCCGTTTGACACCGACTCGTATGCCGGCGTCCAGGATGGTTGGAATGACATTGGCGAGGTGAACGACATCATCTTGGCCCGTGACGGCTCTGTCCAGACGGTGCTGGTGGATATCGGCGGGTTCTTGGGCATGGGCGAACGTCAGGTCGCCGTTGACATGGCATCGCTGCGCTTTGTTCAAGACAGCGCCACCGACGCAGACGACTGGTTCCTGGTGCTGCAGGCCGACCGTGCAACCCTTGAAGGTGCGCCCGCTTGGGTCACTGGTTCGGCAAACACAGATGGGGCCGCAAGCACGACCCCGATGACGGGCACGGGCACAACCGCCACCACGACCGACACCACGACTGGAACTGGAACGGCTGCCACAGGGACGGCGACCGCCCCGATGACAACTGCCCCAGCGGCAGGAACCGACACCGCAGCCGCAACGCCCGGCACCTCGCCCATGGCGCGCGAAGGCTATGCATCAGTTGAACGCGCGACCCTGACCGCAGAAATGCTGACCGGCGCTGACGTGTATGACTCGACCGACAACCGCGTTGGCGAGGTTGGCGACCTTGTGATTGCGGCTGACGGTACTGTATCGGACATGATCCTGGATGTTGGCGGCTTCCTGGGGATGGGCGTCAAGCACGTGGCCATTTCTCTGCAGGACACCGAAATCATGCAACAGGCAGACGGTGGCGAAGTGCGCATCTATGTTGCCGCAACCAAGGACGAGTTGAAGGCTCTGCCCGACTTCAAAAAGTGATCCCTGATCGCCCGACACGCTAAGCGACAACAACCCGCACCCAGAAATGGGTGCGGGTCTTTTGGGATCGTCAGATCCTCATCATCGTTTGGCCAAAAGCCTAAGGCATGGATGCAACCAAGGTCACATGTCTTCCGGGCGCAGATCTTGTGGAAGCAAGCGTGCCCTGGAAAAAGTCGAGGCGCCCTTGCATCGACGCGCGCCGCTTGCTTGGTCACCAGAACGCCCCATGGTCATGCCGTCCCGGTCAGACCGGCCGAGGCTGTGTGAAAACCCCCAGACATTGTATGCTTCCTGCGATACAGGAGTGTATTTATGTCAGGTTTCATTG
>JAUSPL010000015.1 GCA_030656535.1 Gemmobacter sp. | reverse complement strand
GATGCCGACGATTTCAACTTCGTCGCCAACGTTGATCACGCCACGCTCCACACGCCCCGTCACAACCGTGCCGCGGCCCGAGATCGAGAACACGTCTTCGATCGGCATCAGGAACGGTTGATCGACGGCGCGGGCCGGGGTCGGGATATAGGTGTCGACAGCGTCCATCAACGCGCGGATCGAATCCTCGCCGATGTCCTTGCGCTCGCCGATCATCGCCTGGTGGGCCGAGCCCTTGATGATCGGGATGTCGTCGCCCGGGTAATCGTAGGACGAGAACAGCTCGCGCAGTTCCATTTCAACCAGTTCGACCAGCTCTTCGTCGTCAACCAGGTCGATCTTGTTCATGTAGCACACCATGTAGGGGATACCCACCTGGCGGCCCAACAAGATATGCTCACGGGTCTGCGGCATCGGGCCGTCGGACGCTGCACAGACCAGGATCGCGCCGTCCATCTGGGCAGCACCGGTGATCATGTTCTTGACGTAGTCGGCGTGGCCGGGGCAGTCGACGTGCGCGTAGTGACGTGCCGCCGTTTCGTATTCGACGTGCGCCGTCGAGATCGTGATCCCGCGCGCCCGCTCTTCCGGTGCGCCGTCAATCTGGTCATAGGCGCGGAATTCGCCAAAGTACTTCGTGATCGCCGCGGTCAGCGTCGTCTTGCCGTGGTCAACGTGGCCAATCGTGCCAATGTTGACGTGCGGTTTGTTCCGTTCAAACTTTGCCTTTGCCATGAGGGCATCCCATGCTTTGGGGGGCTGCCATGGATCATGGCCAAGCCCGATTCAACACCGGGCGCCGTGTATCGGGTGAGGCAGGGAAATTCAAGCGTTTCCGCCGAAGATCAGCCGCGACCACCCTGAACAGGCTTTTCCTCGACCGGCACGGGCAAGCTGGGGTTCAGGAAATGCGGGTTTTCCAGTATCCAGTCCTCAATCGCCTTTGCCCCGTTGAAGGCAAGGTTCTGCATCTGCTCGGCCTTGGTGCGGGTCAGACCCGACCCAAGCACCGTTTCGCCCGACAACCCTTCAAAGACGGTGATCTGTTTGGGCTTTTCGTTCAGTTTGCGCCCGCCGCTGTCATTGGCAAACAGCGTGACCGAAAAAATCAGGACCGACTTGGGCGACACCACCAGCGGAATACCGGGCGGGGCCACGGCAAAGCCGTCGATGTGAATGCCCAGGTGATACACCTGATCCCCGTTCAGCCTCCCAAACCGTTCAGCCACCGCTGTGTTCATCGCAGTGGTCCACTCTTCAGGCGTGGCATTGCGAGAGATCGGTGCCTGCACGGCCTTTTCCGCAAGGACCACCGCGTGACCCAGCTTGAACCCGGCCAGCGCCTCGGATGGGGCTTGCAACGTGGTCTGAGTTTCACAGGCCGCCAGAAACAGGCTTGCCACCAGCAGAAGGGGACGCAAAAGGGTGTGGGTCATCAGGGGCTCCATGGCTGTGCCCTGCTTAGACCATGCGGAGCGGGTCGGCAACCGGCGGGCGTTCCCGAAGATGTGTCCCGGCCATATGGTGAATTGGGGGCGCGGGTAGTGCCGTGGGCAGATGATCGTCGAACCGGCGCGGGTGCAGCCGGGGGCCCTGGGGCGCGGTCCGCGCGTGTCGCTGCTTTCACATCGCAACGTCGCGGCGCAGGGTCGGTGATGGTTCTGATCCCTTGCCCGCAGGGGTGGTGCCTGGCCGCCCGTGAACCCGGTCTGAACGACAGGACGGCAGAGCATTGGACCCAGCAGCCGCTGCTATGGCCCCAGCGATCACGCACAGCCTGCCCGAGGCGAACCTTTTGCCGGATCAGCGCCCTCTGGCTGCGATCATCGCCCCCGCGACAACGATCAGCGCCATACCAAAGCCGGACATTGGGGTGATGGTCTGGCCCCACAAAAGCCAGCTCCAACCCGCCGACAGCGGCAAGATCACGTATTCGAACACCGACACCCGGCTGGCCTCGGCCAACTGATACGCCCGGACCATCAAACCAACGCCGACCACCGACCCGATCGCCTGTACAGCCGTCCAGAACACCGTGGCACCCGTCGGCCAGACAGGGCCACGCATCAAGAACCCGTCGGCACCGGCCGCCGCCACGGGCGCGACCAACATCAGCGCCACCATGCCAATGCCGCCCATCACGCCGATCACGCCCACATACCACATCGTCAGGGTTGCCGCAGATTCGCCTTCGCACCACTCGCGCGTTGCAAGGTTCCCCAATCCATACAGCGCCCCTGCCCCCAACGGCAGGATGAACGCAGGCGACAGGGCCCCGCCGTCCGGCGACAACACCAGCAAGACACCCGCAAACCCGACCAACGCGGCGACAATCCGCACCGGGCCCAGCGCATGACCATAGACAAACCGGGACAAGATCAGCACGAACAGCGGCGCGGTGAACAACCCCGCCGCCGCCTGTGCGACGGACAAGAAGGCAAGACTGCCAAAATACATCATCATTGCGCTGGAATGAACGACCGACCGCGCCAGAACGGCCCGCAGGTTCAACGGGCGCAGCCGCAATGCCAATGGCCAGGCCGCAAGCCCGAACGCCGCCAGCGCCAGGACGGACCGCATGGCCTGAAACTGCCATAGCCCGATCTGCTCGGATATCCCGCGAACGAAGTTGTCAATATAACCTATGATGGTAGCATAGATCAAAATCGCGCCGGCGGCGGCAAGCGTGCGGTTGGGGCTGTTCATGTCTGGTCCTTGCGAGGGCCTCTTTTCCTTGCCCGAATTTGGCCCCACTATGCCCGTCCGAAAGCGACAAGACATATCTGGGAGGATGACGCAAATGGGATGGTTGGCAGATGAGACGGGTCTGGAAAGATGCGCAGCGAACCATGTGTCCTTGACGCCGCTTTCCAATCTGGCACGCGCCGCCGAAATCTGGCCTGACCGCGAGGCGCTGGTTTATGGCGCGACGCGACGGACTTATGCTGAATACAGAGCGCGGGTCAGCCGTCTGGGGTCGGGGCTTGCCGGGCTTGGTGTCAACCCTGGCGATGTGGTGGCCAGCCTGATCCCCAACCTGCCCGCGCAGGTCGAGGCGCATTTCGGTGTGCCAGCTTGCGGTGCCATCCTGAACGCGATCAACATCCGGCTGGATGTAGATACCGTCGCCTATATTCTGGACCATGGTGGTGCGCGGGTTCTGCTGGCCGACACCGCGTTTTTACCGCTGGCAGAGGCCGCCTGTGCGATGCTGGAGACCCCGCCACTGATCGTCGAGGTTCCGGACGAACACGCAGGTCACACCGCAACCGGGCGGCACCTGACCTATGACGCGCTGCTGGCGCAGGGCGACCCTGACGCGCGCTGGATCATGCCGCAAGACGAATGGGAAAGCATCGCGCTGAACTATACCTCTGGCACCACCGGGCGGCCCAAGGGGGTGGTCTACCACCACCGTGGCGCGTATCTGGCGGCGATGGGGCAGATCATCAGCTGGCGCATGGTGCTGTACCCCCGCTACCTGACCATCGTGCCCTTGTTCCATTGCAACGCGTGGTGCCACCCCTGGATGATCCCGCTGGTTGGCGGCACGGTGATCTGCTGTCGCGACGTCACGGCCCGTGCGGTCTATGATGCCATTGCGGGCGAAGGTGCCACCCATTTCGGCGGCGCACCCATCGTCTTGAACACCATCATCAACGCCAAGGACCATGAGCGTCGTCCCTTTGATCACATTGTCGAGGTGTTCACCGCCGGTGCCCCACCCCCGGCGGCTACGCTGGCCGCGATAGAACCCCTGGGGTTCAACGTCACGCAGGTCTACGGCCTGACCGAAACATATGGGCCGGCCACCGAATGCACCTGGCATGATGGCTTTGATGCCCTGCCGCCTGACGCGCGCGCGGCGGTCAAGGCCCGCACAGGCGTCCTGATGCCGTTCATGGAGGACATCACCGTCACCGACCCGCAGCTGGCCCCGGTGGCGCGCGACGCTTTGGCATTGGGCGAGATCATGCATCGCGGCAACGGGGTGATGAAAGGCTATTACAAGAACCCGCAAGCCACCCGCGACGCCTTCGCAGGCGGCATGTTCCACTCGGGCGATATCGCGTACTGGCATGACGACGGCTATATCAAGATTGCCGACCGCGCCAAGGACATCATCATCTCAGGGGGCGAAAACGTCAGCTCGGTCGAGGTGGAGGGCGCCTTGATGCACCACCCGGCAGTGGCGCTGGCGGCGGTGGTGGCCAAACCGGATGACACATGGGGC
>JAUSPL010000005.1 GCA_030656535.1 Gemmobacter sp. | reverse complement strand
CCATTCGATGGCCTCGATATCCAGGTGGTTGGTCGGTTCGTCCAGCAACATCAGCTCTGGTGCCTGCGCCATCAGCCGTGCAAGGGCCGCCCGGCGACGTTCCCCGCCCGAAGCGGTGGCAACGGGGCGGTCGGGCAGGAATTTCAATCCTTCGGCCGCGACCTCGACCCGGTAGCTTTCGCCCTCGGGCAAACCATCTGCGGCATAATCGCCCAGCGTTGCATAGGCCGACAGGTCAGGGTCTTGTTCCATGTACCCCACCGTGATGCCCGGCGACACCACACGGTCGCCGCGATCAGGCTCGACCAGGCCGGCCATGACCTTCATCAAGGTGGATTTGCCGGACCCGTTCCGTCCGACCAGGGCGATACGATCGGCCTGCTGGACGACCAGATCAAGGTCATCAAAAACGGGCTCGCCACCAAAGGTAAGCGAGATGGAGGAAAGCTGAAGGAGGGGTGCGCGTGCCATGCGGGGGGGCTATCCGGGCGGCAAGGAAAGGTCAACTGGCAAGCCAGCCCCAACCGCCGTGTTGTGCCGCAATGGATGCGAAATATCGTCCGATCTGCCCGACGAACGCCCCGCGCCCGATCAGACAGGCCCGGGTGCCGTTGGCCCCGGATGCCCGAACCGCGCCAGCACGGCCAACAGGTCTGACCGGGTGACGATACCCACCAGCCGCCCTTCGTCCAGAACCGGGACGGCCTGCGCGCCCCCGACCGCAAACACGGCAATCAGATCGCCCATCGGGGCTTGCGCGGTCACGGTCGGCCCGCCGCGCACCATCACGTCGCCAACCCGCAAGGACTTGCCGCTGTTCAAGCGCCGCAAACGCATCAACGTGGCAGCGAACCCGCTGTGCTGGCGCAACGCTTTGCTGCGGACCGACTGGATCAGGTCAGTCTGACTGATCGTGCCCAACAACGCCCCCGTCCCATCCACGACCGGCAACGTCTTGATCCGATGGTCGCGAAACAGATCGGCCACCGTGCCCAGAGGGGTCGCCGCCGTCACCGTCACCAGATCGCGCGACATGAAGTCCTTGCACCGCACCGCGCCCAGCCGCCGGCGTGCGGCTTCTGCCTCGGCGGCGGCAAGGATGCGGCCAAAGTCCTCGGCGCCGATGTTGGCCGACAGGTTGAACCGCCCCAACAGATCGGCAAGATCATCGTTGGTCAGCCCAAGACGGCGATCCGACGCGGGGTCGCGCGTGCTGTGCGCCGCCACCGGGCTTTGGCGGAACGGATACTTGCGCCCCGTCAGCCGGTTATAGATCACGGCCAGCGCCACCAGCATCGCCGTTTCCACCATCACCGGCGCAAAGGCAAACCGAACCCCCAGATCCGCAATCGGCGCGCCGCCCAGAACAATCGCAAGCGCCATCGCAGCCCCCGGCGGATGCATGGCGCGCAGCAGCGCCATCGCGATCATCGCCCCGCAGACCGCAAGCCCCGCCGCCACCAGCACCGGCACCCCCACAGATACAACTGCAATTGCCACCAAGGCCGCGACGGTATTGCCCACCACCGCCGACCAGGGCTGCGCCAAAGGCGAGTTCGGAACGGCAAACACCAGAAAAGCCGTAGCACCCAAAGGAGCCACCAGGAACAGCCCGACCACCCTATCCTCGCCGATCAGCGACCCGGCCCCCGTCACCATCCCGCCAGACAGCAAAAGCGCAAGCCCCGCCCCCAGCGCCGCCCGCAGCGTTTCCGTCGGCATCGGCCGCGCCATGGCAGGCGACACCGCAGCGCGCACCCAGCGTGCGCGGACCCGCCACCTTTGCAAGCTGGTCCATTTGCGCAGCTGGGTTCCCCCTGGCTTCGTCATGGCACTGCCTCCTTGCCGGAAATGACCCCTTTGTGTGACCGGGCATTTCCACAGGTGCGGCGCAGAAACAAGGGCGATGCCGCCAGAACGTCGTGGCCCTGCCCCGCAAACTGCGCGGCCCCCAGGATGTCAGCGGCGCGTCACCAGGTCATCACGCCGCCTCATGGCGCAAGATGGCGGCCTCGGACCCCGACAGGTTGCGTCGCGCAAAGCCGCCGTAAATGTAGGGATCACGGTCAATACCCGGCAGAATACTCATCAACTCTGCTCGCTGGGCAGGCTCGATCGTGTCCAGTGCCGCGTTCGACGGATGAAAGCTCTCGGTTTCCAACCCGTTGGCAAATACGATCTGATGCGCATCCAACAGAATGTGAATATAGGTCACCTCGCGCAGGGCGCTGTCGACCATCACAGTATGGTCGTTGATCAGATCCTGTGCCCGCACAAGAACCTCGGAGGTGTTGAACAGCGCCAGTGCAGCCGCGCCGCGCACAAGCATCCGGTGTTGGGGCGACACGATCAAATCCTGATCAGGGCGCCCCAGCCCCAAGGCATCGGCCCGGATGCGTACCGGACGCAAGTGCGGCATGGCAAACAGCCGCGCCCCGGTCATGCGGCGATTTCCGGTCCAGATCACATGTTGTGGCCCGTTGTCAGCGGTATCGATGCGGTCACCCGCCTGCAGATGTTCGATCGCACGGGGGCCATCAGGAGTTGCGATCAGAGTGCCGGGGACAAAGCAGATCACCCCACCCGGTTCGGGCGCAGCCCATTCTGACTTGGCACGATCCATGGACACACTGACAATCCAAAGATCGACCCCCGGCGGAGGGTTGGCGCCGACAAACATGACAAGCCGCGCCGCACTTTCTGGAACAGGAATAACCGACGCGGCAAAGCTGCTGCGCCCGTCAGTGACCACAAACCCCTGTTCGGGGCCGTCGTCGAGTTCAAATACTTCGATATTTCGGGGCGTAATCGCCGCCCCTACCAGTCTGCGTACCATGCGCGCCGCGCGCAGCCTCAAGTCCGCCACCCCCTGCGCCCCTTCCAAAAGCAGAACAGAGCCGGGCGCATCCACGCGCACGGGCTGACCCGACCAACGCCAGGCGGCGCCAACCTGAATCATCTGTATAGGCGGCGCCGTAACGCCGTCTGCTTCTGTTTGTGACCAAGAAATGACGAACGTGCCATTATAGCCCGTCCGCATTGCCTGAGTATCCTACTGCTCGATGTCTGCCCGCGCCATTCGACGTCGGTTATTGTTCGTAATTTTAGTATAGCCGTAACGAAAAGGTTATCAGCAAGCCAATCAACGCGCTATTGCAAAGCCGCAACACCACCTCCCAAAACCGACAGTTTACCGCAGTAAACAAGGCTTTTTCGACCAATTGCCCTGCAAGCTTTGCCCTTCGGACTCGGATGCGAATGCCCGAGCACAACCGGAAATAATTTCGCCAAAGACCGCCACAATCCTGAGGATATCCGGGGCGTTCAGGTTCAGGCGTCGGGCTGGGTGTTGCGGACCAGCCTTGCCCAAATCACCACGGCGACCAGCCCCCAACAGCGCAAAACCAACCCCCGCCACCGCAAGACTGCCAAGATCAGCGCTCAGACCAAACAAGAATGCCCCGACCGCAGGCCCTCTGCAGAAAACCAGCGATTACAGACCAAGCACCCGCCCCAACCGGTCACGGGGCGTATGCATTTGAACATGGCTCATTTCGGCCATGTTGGTCGAGGTCAGCATCCATCTCTGCACAGCCAGAATGGCCAACGCAGCCCAAAACCATGGCGTCAGGACAAAGGCGATCAGCGTGGCCGCGAATACCAATGTCCCGCGCACGCCAGGACCCGTCCGCCGCCCTGTCTTCGCCGGTCAGGTCTTGAACATGTACTCGTGGGCATGGTCGGCGCACCGCGATCGCGGCATCTGATGTCCCCCCACACGCCCGACATTCATCACAAGATGAAGGGATGACAAACCCCGACGAGGCTGGCAGGGTCGGGGCGCCGAGGTTGGCGATGGGAGACGTGCGATGACCAAGACCTGTATTCTGATCGGCGCACCAATGGATAGCGGTCAACAGCGGCCGGGTTGCCTGATGGGGCCTGCGGCCTATCGGGTGGCGGGCATCGCGGGCGCGCTGAGCGATCTGGGGCACCGGGTGATTGACCGTGGAGATATGGACCACGGAACCCTGGAGCCAGCATCTTGCACCAATCCTGCGGTGCATGACCTTGCAGAGTGTATTGGTTGGACCAAGGTTTTGGCCGCAACCGGGCGCGCTGCGATGGCCGAAGGGTTTCCGGTCTTCATGGGCGGCGATCACGCGCTGGCGCTGGGATCGGTCGCAGGGGTGGCTGCCTATGCCCGCGATATCGGGCGGCCCTTGTTTGTGCTGTGGCTGGATGCCCATTCGGATTTCCACACCCCCCTGACCACCACCTCGGGCAATCTGCATGGCACGCCGGTCGCCTATCTGTCGGGACTGCCCGGATTTGATGCCTTTCCGCCCTTCCCCGCCCCGGTGCCACCCGAGCGCATCTGTCTGTATGGTATCAGGTCCATTGACCCGGCCGAGCATCGCGGCCTGATGGCGCAAGGCGTCAGCGTTCAGGACATGCGCGCGCTGGACGAACAAGGCATCGTGGCCCCCTTGCGTGCGTTTCTGGAGCGGGTTCAGGCCGAAAACGGCCTGCTGCATGTGTCGCTGGATGTGGATTTTCTGGACCCCTCGATCGCGCCTGCAGTGGGCACCACGGTCCCGGGGGGCACAACCTTTCGCGAAGCGCATCTTGTGATGGAGTTGCTGCACGAATCCGGCTTGGTGACCAGTCTTGATCTGGTCGAACTGAATCCGTTTCTGGACGAACGTGGGCGAACAGCCAAGCTGATGGTCGATCTGGTGGCCAGTCTGATGGGCCGAAAGGTATTCGACAGGCCGACCCGCAGCTATGGCTGATCTGGACGCCAGAACCGTGCCTCATTCGGGTGGTTGGGGCCAGACCATGGATAAGACAGAGCGTCGTGGCGTGGTAGCGCAAACAGTACAATATGCCGCAACGCGGCAACAGTTGCGCAACAATCTTGTGTCAACGGCTTCTGCGGCGTAACAAGGCGCCAAATGGGGGGGGCGGCATATCATGACTTACGCAGACGTCTACGCAGGGTGGAAATCGGATCCCGAAGGGTTCTGGATGGAACAGTCCAAGGCCATCGACTGGGTCCGCCCCCCCTCAAGGGCGTTGTTCGATGATGCCGCGCCAATCTACGAATGGTTTGCCGACGGGCTGGTCAATGCTTGCTGGAATGCGGTGGACCGCCATGTGGTCGCCGGGCGCGGCGCGCAGGTTGCGATCATTCATGACAGCCCGGTGACGGGCAGCGTGCACAAAATCACCTTTGCCGAACTGCAAGACCGTGTCGCGCGACTGGCAGGGGCCTTGGTCGAAAAGGGGATCACCAAGGGCGACCGTGTCATCATCTACATGCCGATGGTCCCCGAAGCCCTGGAAGCGATGCTGGCTTGTGCACGGATCGGGGCCATCCACTCGGTGGTGTTCGGGGGCTTTGCCGCAGCCGAGCTGGCAACCCGCATCGACGACGCCAAACCCCGCGCGATCATTGCGGCGTCTTGCGGGATCGAACCGGGGCGCGTGGTGCATTACAAGCCGCTGCTGGACGGGGCGATTGATCTGGCCCAGCACAAACCCGATTTCTGCATTATCTTTCAGCGGGAACAAGAGGTTGCAAAGCTGGTCGAAGGGCGCGATTTCGATTGGCATGCGGTGCAGTATGGCGTGACCCCGGCGGAGTGTGTTCCGGTCGAAGGCAATCATCCAGCCTATATCCTGTACACCTCCGGGACCACGGGGCAGCCCAAAGGCGTGGTACGCCACACTGGCGGGCATCTGGTCGCGCTGAACTGGTCGATGTCGAACATCTACGGCGTCAAACCCGGCGAGGTGTTCTGGCCCGCGTCGGATGTGGGCTGGGTCGTCGGACACAGCTATATCTGCTATGGCCCTTTGATTCACGGCAACACCACCATCGTGTTCGAGGGCAAGCCGGTAGGAACACCAGATGCAGGCACATTCTGGCGGGTGATTCAGGATCACAAGGTATCCGCGTTCTTCACCGCGCCCACCGCGTTCCGGGCGATCAAGCGCGATGATCCAAAGGGCGAACTGGTCGGCAACTATGACCTTTCGTCGCTGCGCACGCTGTTTTTGGCAGGCGAACGGGCCGACCCTGACACGATCATCTGGGCGCAGAACCAACTGCGCGTCCCTGTGGTCGATCACTGGTGGCAGACCGAAACCGGCTGGCCGATTGCCGCGAACCCGGTCGGGGTCGAGTTGCTGGAGGTGCGGCTTGGGTCACCGTCGGTGGCGATGCCGGGGTATGACGTGCAGGTGCTGGACGAGGGCGGGCATCCGGTGGCCGCCGGCACCTTGGGCGCAATCGCGGTAAAGCTGCCATTGCCGCCCGGCACCTTGCCCACGCTGTGGAACGCCGAAGGTCGCTATCTGAAAAGCTATCTTGAACATTTCCCGGGGTATTATGAGACAGGGGACGCGGGCTATATCGACGCCGAAGGCTATCTTTACATCATGGCGCGCACCGATGACGTGATCAACGTGGCCGGGCACCGCCTGTCCACCGGCGCAATGGAAGAGATTCTGGCAAGCCATCCCGATATCGCCGAATGCGCCGTGGTCGGAGTAGCGGACCCGTTAAAAGGCCAGATCCCGTTGGGGTTTGTCTGCCTGAACCGGGGATGCAACCGCCCGCAGGCCGAAATTATCGCCGAATGTGTGCGGCTCGTTCGGGACCGCATCGGCCCGGTTGCAGATTTCAAGAAGGCCTGCGTAGTGGAACGGCTGCCGAAAACCCGGTCGGGCAAGATCTTGCGCGCTACCATGGTCAAGATCGCCGACGGGGCAGACTTCAAGGTTCCCGCGACCATCGACGATCCGGTAATCCTGGACGAAATCCGCACCGCGCTGGCGGGTTTGAATTATCCTGCCGCCTCGGCGCAGTAGAATGCTCTGCCAAAACAGAAGCAATCAAGGTTATATGACGCAGGGCCTTTGCCAGATGCACAATCGCTTGTAGAGTCGCCTTTAGCGAGTATATGCGCGACAACCCCTTGTTGCGTATGTTTTCCATCTGGAGCGCCCAATGACACCTGACGGTAATGCCCATGCGCCCAGAGGAGAGGGCGCAGAGGACGCAGCGCTTGCGCTGCTGGGCCACGATATTCGTGCTGCGTTGTCAGATGTGATCGGTGGCCTCCGGTTGATTGATGCTGACAAGGTCGATGCGGCAACCCGCCTGCAATTGGACCGGATGAGGGCAGCCGGCGAACTGTTGGCCCGACTGATGGAGGAGGGCCTGGCAACAATGCTAGGCGAAAACGCCCAAGCTCATCCCGCCAATGTGCAACTGCCCAGACTGCTGCGCGATGTTCAGATGCGCTGGTCTGCGCGCGCGCGCGACAAGGGGCTGGAATTTGTCTTGTCGGAACTGGGTGATCTGCCTCCTGTCATCACTGTGGATCGGATCGGGCTGGAACGCGCGTTGTCGAACCTGTTGTCCAATGCGATCAAGTACACGGATGAAGGTCGGGTACAGATGTCCGTCTACCGGACCGAAAGCGGCGCGCTGATGTTCGATGTCTGCGACGACGGCCCCGGCTTTTCCGACGCCGCGCTGGCAAAACTGTTCCGGTACTCGGGGCGACCCAGCGGGATGGAAAAACCAGGCGAGGGGCTGGGCCTGCATATCGCCAACGAGATGGCCGGACGCGCTGGCGGCGATCTTAGCGTGGTCAACCGTCCCGATGGCGGTGCGCAAGTCAAGCTTAGCCTGCCCGCAAGTACATGTCAGCCGGCGTTGGACATGCTTCCGGATGTGGATGACGACACGGTCAACGTCTTGCCCGACCTGCGCCGCATCCGGGTGCTGGTCGCCGAGGACAGCCCAACCAACCAGCAACTGATCCGGGCCATGTTGCAGCGGTTGGGGGCCGAGGTGGACGTCGCGTCTGATGGCATCGAGGCCGTGACGGCGCTTGAACAGGAAAACTTTGACCTTGCGCTGATCGACATCGAAATGCCCCGGTTGAACGGGATCGACGTGATCCGGTCGCTGCGGGGACTGGGCGGACGGCAGGGGCGCATTCCGGTGCTGGCCGTGACGGCCTATGTGCTGCGTGCCAACCGCGAGGCGATCTATGCGTCCGGCGCCGATGCCATTCTTGCAAAGCCGCTGGGCTCGATCGAGGCATTTGGCGCCGCCATCGCCAGAGTCCTTGCGCGCAGCATGGATGCCCCGCCCCCCGAAGACATCCCCGCGCTGGGAGACGACGCCCCGGTCATGGTGCTGTCACACTTTGAACGGTTGATGGAGGTCGCAGGTCCCGAAAGCGGGCCAGAGCTGTTGCGCCGGCTGCAAGAAGACCTGCGTCACGTTGAACGCCGTACCGTTGCAGCACTTTCGGACCCCGACTGGTCGGAACTGCGGTCGCAAACCCATGTGCTGATCGCATTGGCGGGGGCGGTCGGGGCACAAAGGTTGCAGCATTGTGCAGAATCGCTGAATGCGGCAGCGCATCGCCGTGACGGGCAGGAACTGGACCGGCGCGCGCCGCAGATGATGTCGTTGCTGGACGATCTGATCCACTTTGTATCGCAACGCATTCTGGAGTCGCACACGTGACCGCCCCGCCGCTTCTGTTGATCGAAGACACGTCATCGTTGCAGCTTGTCTATCGGTCCGTGCTGGAAAACGCAGGATACAAGGTTGTGGTGACCGGCGACGCCGCGACCGGGTTGGCCGCCTTTCAGGCCCAACAGCCCGAAGTCGTGTTGCTGGATCTTATGCTGCCGGACCGGGACGGGCTGTCGCTGATGCGCGACATGCTGGAAGAGCGCCCCGCAACGCGGGTGGTCGTCATCACGTCGAACGGATCGATCAAGAAAGCCGTCGAGGCGATGCGCGCCGGGGCA